>JAHFAA010000100.1 GCA_023250775.1 Bdellovibrionales bacterium | reverse complement strand
GCCAATTTCAAAGGCATGCACTTTTGGAATCACCTCCTCGATGAAGGCGAGGATGTTCTGTCGTTCAAAAAACCTCTCGGCCCATACATCAAATGTGCTCAAGATCGCTGGAAGAGAGTACAAAATTTAGATTTATCAATGTACGTCGATAGCGCCTGGGACGAAGCGATTAATTGTGTTCTCTTCAGTCATCAGAAACTTCTAGATAAAGTTCAAAGTCGATTGTTGCGATTACCTCAGCACTCTTGTCCGGTCTCAACCGAATATTTTGATGAGTTAAAAAAGATTTATGCGCCTTATGCTTCTCATGTGCTCAATCAAAAAGGTCAGGGAGTTTGGGTCCCCTCATATCCGTGAGTAGTCTTCAAAAGCGCCAACGCCACCTTCACACCATCCACCGCCGCGGAGGTGATTCCTCCGGCGTAACCGGCGCCTTCGCCGCAAGGATAAAGACCGGGAAATCCCGGTGAGGTAAGCGTTTTATCATCACGAAGGACGCGCACAGGTGATGAGGTTCTGGTTTCGGGGGCCAGCAACATTCCTTCTGATCCGAGCAGACCGGGAATTTGATGCTCAAATTGAGTCAGGGCCTCACGCAAGTGTTGCGCAACAAAGGGCGGTAATAATTCATATAAGGAGGCACTGACCACTCCTGAAGGACAAGAAGTTTTTGGCAGTGAACTGGATTTTTGCCCACGCATAAAATCAGCAATTTTCTGCGCGGGAATCTCTCGCCCGCTGGCAAATTTTTGAGAATAGGCAAAGGCCTTGGCCTCGATAGCGCGTTGAAAATTGAGTCCGCCCAAAACATCGTCTGTGCCAAAATCATGAGCAGCGCGAACGCCCACCACCACCGCGGAATTACTCCAAGGCGCACGCCGGGCCATATTGCTCATGCCGTTAGTCACCAGTCCATCGGCCTCTGTTCCAGAAGAAAGGACGTGTCCGCCAGGGCACATGCAAAAACTATAAGTGCCACGGTCGGTACTTTTGGAATGAAAACTTAAACGATAACGGGCCGATCCCAAGAGTGGCGAGAGAGCAAATTTTCCGAGTTGGGTCTGGTCGATCAGGCGGCGCGGATGCTCCATTCTCACCCCTACGGCAAAATCTTTGGTCTGCATGGGGACCTGGCGTTTTTTCAAATGACGATAGAACTCATGAGCGGAATGGCCGAAGGCCAAGATAAGATGCTCTGAGTTCAAGTGTTGACGAACTCCAGTTTTTTTTAAATCACTATATTCCAGCCCGGAAATTTTCCCAGATTGATCAATACATAATTCTTCCACGCGCGCATTGTAGAGAATCTGTACGCCATTATTTTGCAAAAATTGGGTCAAGCGAGCGATAATGGCGCGAATTTTGTTCGAGCCCAGGTGTGGATCAGCGACATAAGAAATTTCGGCCGGCGCTCCAAAATCGGCCAGCCGTTGCATGACATAGGAAATATGCGGTGACTTAATTCGCGTCAGTAATTTGCCATCGGAAAAAAGTCCGGCACCGCCTTCACCAAAACAAACATTGTCGTCCATATCAAGTTGCCCATGCCGCCAAAATTGAGCAATCTTGCGCATTCGTTCAGAGGCCTTTGATCCACGCTCCAAAATGATTGAAGTCACGCCATGCTCAAGCAGGCGAAGCGCGCAAAAAAGTCCTGCCGGGCCGGCCCCAACGATAAGAGGAGGCGAGGCCAGCGGCGTGAGTGCAGGATAACTGGGCCGCTTGTCTTCGAATTTTTCTCCCGTCTTCAAGGCCTGAATTTGATACTGGTAGCGGGGAATTTTCCCCTTGTTGGCACCGCGAGCATCCAAGGAACGAGAGAGGACGCGATAATCCGTCACCCAGGGATAGTTGGCCTTCAGGTGACGCTCAAGCGGTTCATCAAAGTTGAGAATAAGGTCTAGGATGTGAGGTGCCATATTTATCTGTGTAGCATACTATATACAAGAAGTAAGGAGACATTCTATGCGCGCAGGACTCTTAATCATTGGCAGTGAAATTCTTTCGGGACGAACTCCCGATAAAAATATCGAAGCGTTGGCCACCGTTTTGAAAGAAAAGGGCATGGTGATTGGCAAAGTCGTGGTGATCAAAGATGACGTTGCTACCATTGTGGAAAACATGCGTGCTCTGATGCAGGAATTTGAATGGACCTTTTGCTCCGGCGGCATGGGGCCGACTCGCGATGATATGACCAAAGAGGCCTTGTGCCAGTTGGCGAACGTCACTCTGGAAGAAAATCCTGAGGCCGAAAGGTTGGCACTCCTCCACTACCAGCGCTACGGCCGAACCTGGACCAAAGAGACCAATGCCTATAATCTCATCCCGAGAGGTATCACCCCTCTGGAAAACCCTGCCGGCCTCGCGCCCGGATTATTTTTTACGCAAAGAGGGCGACAGCTTTTTTGTCTGCCTGGAGTGCCGCGAGAATTTAAAGAGATGCTTGGCCAAACAGTTTTACCCATTGTTGAGCTCCATCCTTCCTTTAAAAAAGTTACCATCAACTATCTCACCCTTCGCACCTATGCTGTTCCGGAAGAAAAAATCTTTTTTCAGCTTTGTCCAACCTTGTGGACCGACCTGGAAACTTTTGGCGAGGTCAGCTCCCTGCCTCATACCGTGGGCGTGGATATCGTTATCAAATTAAAAAATGGATTGTCGGCAGCAGAATCCGAAAAAGAACTAAGGCGGCTCCCCTCTTTGGCGCCGCTCTTGCCCAATATCTGGCAGTGGGGAGCGCTCAGCTTTCAAGAATATTTAGTGCGACTGTGTCGCGATAAAAATCTCACTCTGGCGATTGCCGAATCTTGCACCGGCGGATTGATCGCACACAAAATCACCATGGTTCCGGGGGCGAGCCAGGTTTTTATTGGCGGCATCGTCAGTTATAGTAACGACATTAAGAAAAATATTTTACATGTTGATGAAAAAGCTCTGGTTGAAAAAGGTGCCGTGAGTATCGAGGTGGCGAGCGAAATGGCGCAAAAAATACGAGAACAATTCAAGGTTGATTTCTCCTTGGCGACCACAGGAATCGCAGGGCCCGAGGGAGGCTCAGAGCAAAAACCTGTTGGCCTCGTTTGCATTGCCACGACTAATTGCAAAGGCCAAGTGAGCGCTCGAAGTTATCAGATGAAAGGCGATCGGCAGCTCTTGAAAGAGCGTTTTTCTGACCGTGCCTTATTAGATTTAATTTTAGAAATCGATGCTACTTCTCATTAATAAATTTAAAAGCATCTTTAAGATTTTTTGACCGTTCGTCGGCAGCTGCTGGAGTTGCTTTTGCACCCGTCTTTGCGGGTTCAGCAGCAGGCGCAGTGACGGGGGCAGCGACGGGCGCAGTGGCGGGGGCCGCTGACACCGCAGCAGGAGCACGATCATTGGCAGGTGTGGTTGGCGGAGGGAGCTTGGGAATGTCACCCGATTTCACTCTGGCCTCGGCCTCTGCTTGAAGTTTTTGCATATCCGCGTCTGATTTTTGACTCAAATCTTTCTGGGCCTTGGCCGCATCTTCTGCCGAAATTTGCCCCTGGGCCTTCATCAGTTCCACCATCTGACTGATTTGCGCCTTGTCGATCTTCATGTCCATTCCGTCCTCACCGATGAGATCTTCATCATTCTCATTTCCGGTGGCGAACACCAGTGGAGTGCTGAAGCTGAATAAGACAAAAAGAAATAACAAGGCGATTGAGTATTTCATAGTAAACTCCTGGCAGTATTATCTGCTTATCGACCGATCTAGCAAAAACCCGAGTATTTGTCCCTGACAATTATCGCCACAGCCATGTAGAAGTGGCCCAAATTATGGTCAGAAAGAATGACAAGTTAACTCTCCTTTTTTCTGTAAAAGCTTGAAATTTCAACCCACTAAGGGAATGCCCCTTCGGACCTCTGGCCGAGGGCCTAAAATAGAGGAAAGAGTTCAGTTTTGATTTCATAAAAGGCCCAATCTTTCCGAAGAGATGAGGCCACGGTGGGTTTAGGGTATATGGTTATCAGGACGAAATTTTTCACATTCACTGTTCTTATCATCGCTCTCTGTGCGTGGCAGTTGGGATGTGTGCCAAGTGCTGGCACCAATAGCGCGCGCAAAAACAAGAACACTTCGCTTAGTACTGGTTCTGGTACGGCAAAAGGTTCTAATACTAATCCTACTTTTGTCGATTCTCTTAACTTTTTTCAAAATGGTCAGACCGTTTCTTCTGCCAGCTTTACTCTTGATATCACTTTCACCGACAGTTTCTATTTGCGAGGTGCTCAGGTGAACCAGTACCTCGCCGCCGGGAATCTCGAAGTCGCATGTTTGGTGTTTAACTTTTCTAATATCGACGGCAGTTCCAAAACTTTAGTGCTGGCAGGGAATCCTCGCTCGTTTAATAATTTCTCCACGAACGTTAAAGAAAATTATTATCTGATTGAACCGGCGAATAAAAGTCTCAATGCCACTTTCTGTCAAACCCCCGGGCCGCTCAATTATGTTGGTCTCAATTTTCCCACCTCATCACTGGTTTACTCGCTGGGAGATGTCTGCATTAACTGCGCAAGCTTTCTCCTCGATTCTTCCCCCTTGGAGATCGTCTCCCAAGGCGGTCAGCTGGTACAAAATATCAAAACCGCCTATCTCGATTTGCGCATCAAAACTCAAGGGACCCAGACCTCGGATACCTCAGGCCTCGGCTGTATCAGTTCTAGCGAATGTGTCACCCAAGGTTTTGACTGTTGTTCGAGTGGTCAGTGCGTGAAGGATTTAACGCTCAAATCAGGAGTTGATATAAACTCTTCGGACTATCTCCAGGCCTTAAACGAGATTTCCCTGTCCCCCTCGAATATTTACAACTATCCCAATTTTTACCACATCTGCGCGAAGACAGTTGTTCCGACTCCAACACCAGTGGTGACTCAAAACCCCGATGATGCGGCAACCGCTCGTCTCACGATGTTGCGCGAACTCTACGAATGCTCCACCGTGGTTGAAGGCGAAATGTCGGTCTGCACGATTACCTATAAGGAGGCCAATAAAAGTTTGGCGCTCTCTAGTTTTACGGGATTTCTAACCGGTGCCGACGACCGCAGCTTCGCCACCACCAGCCCCGGTCTGCTTCAAAGACATAGTATTTACGAAATCATCCATGCAGGAACTTCGATTTTTAAAAACGGATCAGGCCTGGCGGGGGCCTACGAAATCCCCGAGTTTCATGGAACCGGCTCCAGCGAGCAGGGAGGCTGGAACGATGATCTCGACAGCAAAGCGCGAGTCGTTCTCCATCGGGCCAAACCGCTCAGTGCAGCTAATGATGATCTTAAAATAAAGTACAAGATTGATGGCAGCTGCAGCTACATCAACAGCTCTTTGGCCAAGTGTCAAAAATTGTATGTCCAAGGACAGCCTTACGGGAATCCTGCGGTTCCTCAAGTCACCGACCACTACCCGGCCTCCAACCGATTTTTGCTGCCTCTCTACGCCGATGTTTCACGAACCATTAAAGTGGAAGTGGATGGCACCAACAAAACCGCCAGCGTCGACTGGAATGTGGTGGAAGGATCTCCCAGTTACATCCAATTTGTCGGAACAAGTTTGCAGGTTTTTGACACTCAAAAAGTAACAATTGATTTCTTTGTCAATCTTGCAAGCAACAATGTCATGCAGTCCAAGCTCGCGGCGCTCAACACCATCGATCAGCTTTGCAACTGTGGCGGGCCTAATTGTACTCTCAAGCCTGTGATCATCACTGCTAACGGAGTTAACAAAGTTACTGATTACACCTGCGTTTATCCCCAGCCTTCGGACGCCGAACCTCCCATGCAACAGACAATCTACATGTCGGCCAAGACTGTACCGTATCGCTACTACGACAAGACGGGTGTCCACCACACCACTGTTTCCTTTGATACCCCCGAGCAAGAAAATAGCTCACAAGGCAGTGCCTTTGAATATATCGGTGGCAATGCCTTAAGACCAAACAATGTTCCCAGCGGTTCTGGCTCTGGATATGTCGGCTTCAATGAGATTTATGGAAGCTTCAAGGCCACTTCAGACAGTCCAAAACCAGCAAAAGAAGTGATCATAAAAAATGGCAAGACCTATGACATTTTTGTCGACTTCGGAACTTTTTCAACCTGTTCTTTATGTGGCAATGACTATTACTCCACGCTGGCAAAAATCTTCCCCACAAATTTCGTCCAAAAAGGGGGCGGATACCGGCCGGAAGTCAATAAGACCGATCGCTTTAAAGTGTCCACCTTCCGCGTCGACGACCTGCTGTTTGGACGGGCCTGCTTCGTCCCGGCCACGATGATTCCATGGACTCACGCCAAGAATGCCGATCTCCTCACCCAAAGACGCAACCGTCTAGCGACCCAACATTTCCTCTTTGCCAACGGTTATCAGCGGGACTGGTACGGCTTTGATTATGGCGCAGTCATTGGTTCTTTTGATGGAGTGAACTGGTTTGCAGTGGGCAATCAACGACGTATTAAGGCCGCCGGCAATCGCCTCTATCTGGCGGTTAATGCGTATTACGGAGATCAGACCATCGACAGTACTTTTACCATCACAATTAGTGAGGCCAATTTAACTCTTGGCTCAGGTTCGCAAATCACCGCCGATGATAGTAGTGATGGCGCCGAATGCCGCAAATATCATATCTGCGAAACCGATAGCGATTGTGCCGCCCAACTCGGTTGGGAATACACATGTGAGACAGTGGGAATTATCAAAACGATCTGGCCTAAATTTGATAGTAATGGGATGGAAATGCCTAACGACGAGCAATCAGTCAGCATTACCAGTCTTCTCCAAGGAGATGTCTCTGGAAAACGTTGTGTTTACCGCGGACGGGGCGCCGCCTGCCATCCCAACTATTATCCTAACATTCTCGGAATCAGCACCTACAATCAGGTGGAAAATACGCCCACGGCCGGAAACAGCGGATTGCTCGCCTGTGCACCAAATTTTTACTGCCAGAATTTTTTGGCCGGCAGCGACCAGGCACTTTTCAACAACCGAATCTCGCGTTTTGCCAAGTCGCCCACCGCCCAGAACTTAAGCAGTGACGTGCCGGAACATGATATGAATACTTTTGGTCTGGCCGCGCGTTTTATTGGTCGTCCTTACGACTACAACGGCAAAGAAATCATCTACTCCTCCGGAACTCGCAGTAATATGAGTCACAACAACATTGTGGCCCTGTGTATTCCTGGAAAAAATCCTAATACCGCCGGTGATACTTTTGTTGCGAACAACTCACGCAAGCCGGTGTCTTCCGGAGCGGAAAAATTTAATGGTGACCAGGTTTTGAATATCGGGATGACCAGAAGTGAGCTTTCTGCAGCATCTAAGGATTATTTGAGCTCCTGCGGAATTTTTAATACTGACAAAAATTATATCTACAAGGCCAATCCCGATTGGCGCATGGATGGTGCCACCGGAAGTGGTACAGGGGTTCCTTATCTTGCGGCCTCTCAGGTCACAAGCACGAATCTTTTAAGCGTCTTCAATAATAATACCTTTAATAATGCTGAACTCACGAAAGTTTTTAGCGCCAGTCTTATTGAATCTTTCTATTATCAACCCAATCGCTGCCTGCGAATGCCGGGGAGTGTTTGCTTTACCGATCAAGATTGCGCCGCTAACCGCGATATTGCCAATCAGCTGGCAGAGGCCGATCCCGAACAAATTATTTTTAATGGCAGCACGAATTTAAATTCCTATGAATTGCGTTTTTGGCAAAACGAACTGATTTGCGGTCAGGGCGTTGCCAAAACAAACGCCACCTATGACCTGAAGAAAAATCATTGCTGCCGTGATCTTGGAAAAGACTTTAAAATTGCCCACGGAATGCTTGGCCCGAGTGTAACCTATTCAGCACAGTCTCCCCATGTGAACACATCCAGCAGCAGCATGACGCCGATAACGACCTCCGTGAGTTCCTCGAATCAACGCAATTCCCAGATGTCTACCTATATGTATGAGATGGTTACGTATGGAACTGACCCAGCTCTGGGGAGTGGCGAGCCGGAACTGAACTTCCCTGTCGCCGATGCCTGCGGTGCCACGGCATCCACGAGCTGTGTTAAGGGTTCCGATACTGGCAAAAGTTTATACGGACAATTCCGTACCATTCAAACGTTGGGAAATAAAATGTGCTGTAGCGGCCATTGGGTGCGTAACTTCCACGAAGAAAATGGTGGTGGCCATAAATGGACTCCAACTAAATTTCAAAATATTCCCGCCGACACTCTCCGTTGTCTAAACTGGAGCCAGGGTACCGGCACAGGCTCAGGTGCCGATATGGGGACTGATGGAGTTACAATTGGATTTACTTGTAACCACGTCACTGATCCCAGTGATCCAAAATGTTTAATTCAGTCCATCTCAGAGGCCGAATCGCAAAGGGTCTTTGATCTGCTCGGACGCTTTGAGCTTCTCGGTATTCCTCAGGTTCCGATCATCTCCAGAAATAGCGGGATCGCAGCAAGAGATGGGGGTAGTAATTTCTGGGGTTGTCGTGTCGATCCAGACAACCAAGGCAATGCGGGCACAGGTGCCGCGGATGGAGGACAAGATGATCTCGTTCTCCCCAAGCTTCTTCATGGAAGTCAGTTTGAATCGCCACAGCGTGAAATTCAATTGGTTGCAGGGGCAGAAAGTGGTACAGGCCTTACAGACGCCCCTGGCCAGTACTACTCGGCCGGCGACATGACTAATTTTGATACGGAAGATGGTCTTCGAGCGATCTTCTCTTCAGATACTTTGAGCTGCTGTAAACCGGCCGGAACGATTATGGATGTGGGTGAAGATAGCGCCAACTGCTGCACTGGATTTGTAAATCAAAGTCGCCGCTGTGTCTTGCCTCAGTATACCGACATCACTCTCTATACGAACAAGTATGTCAGCTCGGCAATCAAAGACCTGGATATGGAATCTCAGCTCACCCCTGAGGAAGGGCAGATCTACAAAGAAACTGGCTATATCCTGGAGACGGGGGCGATCATCAATGCTGCCTGCACCTTAAGACTCTGTGACGGTGATACTCTGGCCCTTGGTATTGGATGGGGCCCGTATAACGTGCCCGGCATTGGTTCCTGCGATGGCAAAGAGTGTAAGGTCAATCGCTTTATTCAAAGTGATTCAGAAGATAGTGGTATGAGCGATTTCTGGAAAGCGGGAGTGCGCTGGAATAAACACGTCTACTGCATTCCTCCCGGAGTTGATAATAAGGTGGGCGAAGCAGGGATGATTGTTCACCGTTGCTTTCAATAGAGAACAAGCAAAATTATTATCGCAATCACCAACCGATAGAGAGCGAAAATCCCCAGCCCTTGGCCGATCACCCAGTAGAGAAAAAAACGGATGGCCGCAAGACCGGCAAGAAAGGAGACGACGATCCCCCACAAGAGCGGTGCCAGGTGGAGATGGGGGGGTAAGTTTCGAAGATGCAATAACATCCCACCAAAGATGACCGGCAAAGACATCATGAATGAAAAACGGCCAGCGGCACTTCTCTCAATTTTTAAAAGACGGGAGATCGCCAGAGTCGAGCCACTTCTGCTCACTCCGGGAAAAACGGCGACACCTTGAAACAATCCCATGAACAATGATTCCTTGAAGGCCATCTTGCCCATAAATGTTTCATCCTTCTTCTCGCTCTTCGAAAAACGGTCACACACCCACATGAGTAAACCAAAAAGAATCAAGTTGATGGCAATCACAAGGGGCACTCTCGCCTGCTTTTCCGCAAAATTTTTAAAAATAATAGCAATCACAAAGGTTGCCACATTACTCAGTAAAATATTGAGCGCATAATATCCCATGGGATTGGGTTTGCCCGATTTCATCTCCCACAATCCGGTGAACATGGCGCCGATCTCACGCCTAAAATACACCACCACCGCCATCCCCGTTCCGATGTGCATGGCCAAGTCGAACGCCACTCCCGGGTCATCAATCCCCAGCACTTTGGGCAAAAGGGCCAAGTGGCCGCTACTACTAATGGGGAGAAACTCCGCCAATCCTTGAATCAGACCATAGATCGTCGTTGCGAAGATATTCATTTCCATGTTTCCAGGCCTCTCGAATCATCCGCGTTGAGACTGGTGGAGATGCCGTCGATGGCCTTCTCCAATCTCATCGAAATTTTATTATTTTTTGCATGCTTGAATTGGAGGAATGAGCGAAGCAGCAGCCGCTTCAATCCAACACTCTTTTGTTTGATCGCCACAGTACTCAATGAGGCATAAAGTTTAATCACAGCGTCTTCCACTTTTTCCAAGTCACCATCTAGAACTTTGCCAGAAAAAACAAAGTCACACAACCCACCCATTCCTTCGCCTTCACCTTTTTCCCATTTAATGGAAGATACAAAGTTTTGATAGAAACGCTCTCGTAATCCTTCACTCCGTTTGGGGCCGCTCAGTCTTAGCATTGGAGCAGGGTTCATCTCCAAAGGGAAAAGAGAAATCGTCCATTCCGAATCACTTTCCGTTTGCACCTGAAAAAAATCTCGCCCGCCTATTTTCACCAATGACGTCACTTGTAATCTGGTCTCCTCGCCACTGCTGGTGCGCGCTTCGGTCAGTTGATACAAAAATAATTTAAAATGCAAAATGCCTTCGAGAAACGGACCGTGGGCCAGAGCACTTTTTATTCCGTCATAAGGCCCGAGCTCCATCGCCTCACGGGTGAGGTCTGGAATATTTGAAGGACCAAAAGAGGTAAAGAGGCGAGAAAATTCCAGATAGCGGGCCAAG
>JAHFAA010000493.1:1526-2938 GCA_023250775.1 Bdellovibrionales bacterium | reverse complement strand
TAATTAAAATTAAAGATTTTTTAGGCGCCAAGTGAGTCGTGCTTAAAACAACAACTCCTTCCTTCGTGGTTAAAAGGCCAAGGCTATTTTTCCCGAGTACACCACGTTTAAACAAAGTCACAATTCCATAAAAGAGAACAAGGACAAGGGCCAGAAAGGCGGAGAATTTCAAAATATATTTGCCCAAGGTAAATTTTGAAGCGCTGTGCTCGGGACTTGAGGCCCGACTTTTCACCTTATCCACGAGAGTGGAAGAAATCGCATTGACTTTCTTATCACTGGTCTGGGTCAGCTTTTCTAGATACTTTTCATCGAATTTATCAGCGCTGGTCGTGACTGATGCTGGTTTTGCTGCAGACACTTGAGTTTCGCCAATGCTCATGACCATTTCTTTGCTCAACTCTCCAACATTCACTTCCCGAGCAAAATCGGCCGGAAGCTCATTGGGGAATATGGCCCGCACCCTGACTTCGTCCTTATTAAATTGGTAGGCCAGCAATTGTACATTGGTATTGCCAAGAGTTATTTGCTTTTCAATCCTTGGCCAAATAATCACATTTCGAAGAGTAAATTGGAGAATATTTCCACGCGCCATAATTTCTGGAGCGGTGGCAGGCTTTTGGTTGAAAGTGAAATGAATACTCGTCTTCCCAGTTTCTTGAGTGAACTTTATCCCCTCAATTTTGGTTCGGATAAATGCTTGTGCATTTGCACCAACTAAAAAGAGAATAAATAAAACCCCGCGTAATCCCTTCAACATAATATTCTCCCCTTATCTAAGTTTCTCGATTCTCTCTATTGGGCTAATGACATCAACGAGTCGAATCCCAAATTTTTCGTTGACCACCACCACTTCACCCTTTGCCACCAACTTTCCGTTAACCAAAATTTCAAGCGGTTCACCCGCCAGTTTATCTAATTCCAAAACAGAACCTTGCCCCAACTGAAGCAAATCTTTGATCATGACTGCGGTTCGCCCTAGCTCGACCGTAACCTTCAAAGGTATATCAAGAATAAAATCTAAATTCTGAACCTTTAATTTATTAAGGGCATCATCACCAACCCGGATCTGGTCTGCGAGCTTCTTAACTTCATGAATATCGACGTCATCAATGGATTTGTATTTGCTCTTTCCTTCTTCTGGTTTTGGTGTCGTTGTCGTCTGCTCAGTCATCGAAGAGTCCTCCTCAAAAAATCAGTTCTTTCCAATTACTTTTGTTATTTGTATGGCGCGGTTCCCCTTATAAGTCCCGATGAGACATTTCACTTTCTCAACGCCTTCAACCGCCACACTCACCTCACCCGAAGCTTCCTGATGAAGCGGAATGATATCGCCTTTTTCAAGCGTAATGAGATCCCCTACAGTCATCTCGGCCTCACCCAATTTCACCACCAAGGTGGCACTGGTTTGT
>JAHFAA010000493.1:0-1516 GCA_023250775.1 Bdellovibrionales bacterium | reverse complement strand
ATCGTTGTCAGTTTGGAAACTGGAACTCAATTTATGCTTGATCGGTTCAATGGTGGAATAAGGCACAACGATCATGATCGTACCCGAAGCGGATTCAAATTCCACTTCAAGCGTCGTGGCAATAATAACGTCAGAAGGCGGTACCACACCTACGAACTGTGGGTTGATTTCTGTTCTGATGTACTGAGCATCGATGCGATGAACCGGCGCCCATGCTTCTTCCAGATCACTGATGGCCATATCCATGACTTTCTTCATAAACGAAAGTTCAATCTGGGTAAATTCTTTGCCTTCAATTTTTGTAAAAGGTCGATCTGTCCCGCCAAAGTATGAATCGATAATGGCGTAAGAAAGTTTGGATTCAAAAACGAGAAGCACGGGACCGCGCAATTCGTTGAATCGCATAATACACATACAAGAGGGAATCGGAAGAGTGTTTACGAATTCACCAAACTTCAAAAGGTCGGTGGAGATCATGGAGATGGAGGAAATTTTTCTTAGTGAGTTTGAGAGCGACACTCGAAACTGACGAATAAATCTCTCATAGATGATTTCCAAGATGGGCATTCTTCCGCGGATAACCCGGTCTTGGTTGGTGAGATCATAGGTCTGTATATTCTCATCTTCTTCGTTGGCGACCTCAAAGCCACCGTTTTCGTCAACACTGACAGACGACTCGTCATTGACTGCATTTAAAAGCGCATCTACTTCTTCTTGACTTAGAACCTGGGCCATACCCTTTCCCCTCCTGGGATCGAATCTGGAATTAGACTGACTCTCAGACTTTCAAAAAAACATCCTAATTAATTTGAAAGCCTACATAGTAAACATCGATGACAGTGCTATCGACCAAAAAATTATTGATGGCCGACTTTATCTCCTCTTTCAAAAATTCCTTTCCTTCCGCATTCAAAAGATCGTTAGGTCTCTTGGAGTTTAAAATACTGATGATGGCATCTCTGATTTGTGGTTGCCGCGCTTTAAACTCTTCCTCACTAGAACTTTTCTTAAATTTCAAAACCGTATTTAAACGAACATATCTCCGTGGACCATCCGTTTGCGCCAAGTTGGCGGTAAAGGCCTCGAGTGGAAAAAGTAAACCATCTTCTTCCTTGGCCTTTCCTGCAACTTCATTCTTGGAGTTCTTCTCTTCGTTTTGTAATTGGGCCTGCATCTCGGTTTTAATAACGTCTTTAATATTCGGTTCCGAGGCCCTCTTGCTATGGGCACTCCACTGCATCGACGCGATAAAACCTGTCACCAAGGTATTTACAATAACAAGAACTAATAAAAGTGGATTTTTTCCAGAACTCGCCGAAGGCGAATCTTTCTTCTCTTGGAAGTCTTCCTTCTTCACATCTTTAGTTTTTTCAGATTTTTCTTTTTCAGCTTCGGCCATATTCCCCTTCCATGGAGTTTGGGCCTGCGAGCAAAATTTGCTCTGGAAATGAATGGCCCTGTCAAAAAGTATACAGGTAGGTCCCGATACCTATCAAGAGGGATACTTTTGATATGG
>JAHFAA010000099.1 GCA_023250775.1 Bdellovibrionales bacterium | reverse complement strand
TATCTTGACCGCCTCATCCAGTGGTGTTGGCAATAGACTGTGGCGCAATCGAGGAACTCTACCTGCTGATTCTACCCAATCGCAATTTTATGATGTTGGAGTTGAGACAGGCTATGCTGCCGATCAGGATGGAATTCTCGATCCACTGGGAGGCGGGAACACTTTTTACGCGGTTTGCGCTGACTATAATGATGACGGCTATATGGACATTGCGGTGGGAGAAGTTTTTCATTCCTATGATCCCGAGTCCAAAGATCGTTCGTCAATCCTCTCAGGGATGCCAGTCTTTGCCTCGCCGACAGCGAACTTCAAATTCATTCGCAGTGAATATATTCGCGATTATGGTCCGACCAGCTGGAGCCAAGCCGATCGGCGTGCCATCTGGTGGGATTTTAACAACGATGGTTTTTTGGATTTGATGGTGCAAAATAGCGGGTTTCCCCCTTATACGCGGTTGATTCTGTTCGAACAAGAAAGCAATCGGGCCTATTCTGACGTCGCTCAACTGGCGGGTGTCGATATCCTCAATCCTACCGGCATGGTGACGATTGATTTCAATCAGGATGGATTGATGGATTTTATTGTAGGGCAGTCGACGATTCGTAATGGTAAGATAAAACCTCAAGCTTATTTTTTTGAAAATGTAGGCCATCGAGAAAATCGTCGTTCTGTGCGTTTCTATCTCCGAGGTGAGCAGAGTAATATCGCCGGCATTGGAGCGATGGTGATCTTGAAAACTGAAAGTAAAACTCAGCGCAGATATGTGGAATATAATTATGGCCATTTACCGGATCAAAATGAGGAGGGGATTCATTTTGGTTTAGGCCCGGACGCCTTGGAATATGTGGAAGTCAGGTGGCCTTTTATTGTCAAAGAGAAAGATGAGAATGTGCACAAGTCTCTTTCCCCTATAATAAAACGTTATGATCTCTCGCAATTCACCTTTTCCAAACATCTCGATATCACTTTATGTGAATCTGGTCGTTTCATGCCAGGGATAAAGACCTGTAAGTGAGGTGCTTCTTTCTGATGAGTGAGAGAAGCACCCCAAAAAGTTACTTGGAAATTTTTAAACTGTAGGCATTGGTCGCCCCTTGATAACCAAAGACCTTCAAATAATAAACTCCGGGAGCGAGCGAGGCCGTAATATTTTCTAACTGAGTTGACGATTCACTCTTATAAAGGAGTTTGCCGGCCGAGCTATAGAGCTGAATATCCAGATCACCCTGCGCCTTGGCCATCGCAAGTTTCACGGACACTGTACTTTTGAGAACCACAGAAAATTTAAACCAATCGGTATCAGTGGCACTGCTAATTTTAAGCTGGTTGTTACTAAAAGGTAAGGTCACGCTGGCGGCAGTGGCCGCGCTGTTGTTGGGCTCAAAGGGTTCTTGTGTGCTGGGAGTTGGAGCGGGCGTGCTTCCGCTAAGACCGATTTGGCGCGCGATTTCGGGAAAGGCCGATTGCAGTTTTGCCATCACTTTTCCCATCGGAACGGCGTAGTTTTCCACGCCTCGACCTTGACCGTTGTTGCCAAGGCCTGCATGGTGAAGGGCCACCACCAGGTTACTTGATTCCAAAAACACGGGACTGCCTGATGAGCCACCTAAGGTATCAGCATTGTGTTTGTAATCACCGTCGCTATTGGTGCCGGTAATTTGGCCTTTGGCATATTTTTTTGACCAGTCACACTTACTGTTCAGATAATAGTCACAGTTTTGTTGAACGACATAAATGTTGTCGCCCGCCGAGAGATTCTGACTGCTCAGGGTCACGACACCAAGGGTTCTGCCAGGTTTTCCCTTACAGCGAAGGAGAGCAAAGTCGAACTCCTCATTGTTTCCAATGAATTCACTACAGTCGAAACTTAAACTGCCTCGGGCCACGCCAGTTTCATGTCCAAAATCGGCCGTGGCACCAACGGCGTCGGCGGCCTGGGTGACACAGTGACGGTTGGTCATGAGCACATCTTCTCCAATCAAAAAGCCGGTACAGCGGCTTTCAATGGCAGGCAAGCTGAGGTCGGCAACTTTTTTGGAGTTTTGCCTGATGGGATCGGAGGGGCCAAGAGTCGTGACATCCTTCCATTCGACATCTCCAACGATGATGGACCCGCTATAGATGCTTTGACCGGCGGAGTTCATCTCTCCCTGCCGTCCGCAACCTACAAAGAAACTGAGGAAAAAAAGAAGAGCGAGCAGAAATAACGATTTCGAATTCATGCAGAGACTCCTTTCCCGTTAGGAGGACAACGTGTCCTCCTGAGCTGGGCAATATTTAAGCAGAATTTAAAAATGATTGGATGGTTCTCAACCTGCGAGCTGATAAAAAGCGGCCGATTGCAATGTTATTTAATTTTTTTTGAAAAAAATACCCCTCATGATCTGATCTTCGGTGGCCATCTCTCAACACTTCAGTGTCAAAAGGACACCTTTTGATTGTTAGAAAAATATTTTTTCAAAAGATTCTTGACCCAATTTTAAAAAGGACCTAGAAATGCGCCGAGATAATAATTTTTTTGAAACGTGCGATGCCGAGTTTGGAATATGACCGATAAAATGTCGAAATTCTTGGAAAAGGCCTTGGTCCTGACTGTCATTTTTGCCAATTTGGCAGCTTTTGCGGCCTCGGAAGAGGTCTCCTTCGACCCAACCCTTCATTATTGTGTGAATGAACAGACCAAACAGGGGCCCATTTACCTGAAAAAAGGTCACACCGGCCCTTGCCACGATTTTACTGGGCAGAAACTAGGGGCCCTGTTTCGCTTTAAATTGCTGTTCGTGAAGGATTTAAGCGGTTCATCCTTCCAGGGAATTAAGGTTAAAAAGCTTAAATTCCAGGAAAAGAAGCTGGAAGGTGTAAATTTTAGCAAGGCCGAGGTCAATTTATTTATCGCTCTTAAGTCAGAGCTTTCTTATAGCAACTTTACTCAAGCCAACGTACAGAATGCCGATCTGCACGCCGTAGTGGCCTTATCCTCGCAGATGAAAGGGGTGAACTTACATGGAAGTAATCTTTCTCTAGGGCGCTTTGATAACAGTGTTTTTGAAGAGGCCATCCTCACCTCAAGAAATTTACGCAATATTGAGTGTCGTGAATGTGTCATGAAGAATGTGAAAGGCCAGCAGATCCAGGCCCAAAATGCTCATTTCGAGGGCGCCAATTTTGAGGGAGCGGAACTCAAGTTCGGGCAACTCAGTAATGCCAATTTTGAGAAGGCCAATCTGCATGGGGCAGACTTCAGTTCTGCCGAATTAGATGGTGTGCAATTTAAGGATGCTGATTTAACCGGCGCCATCTTCCACACCGCCAACCTGAAGGGGGCTGACCTAAGCACCGTGAAAGGTGAGGAAATCAAATGGCGTTTTGCCAAATTCGACAGCTCCACCAAACTTCCTTTTAGTGCCGAAGATGCGGTTCAACAGTATGGGATGATTCTCACGCCTTAGGCATTCGGCGCTGCAGACTTGATCGCTTCCATAAATTCTTTAATTTTTCCAGGCCAGGTTTTGTAGTTGAGCGAGGTCATATAGATGCCTGGGTTTTTGAATTCTGCCAGCTCGGCAGTAAATAATTTGTGCCCTGGTCGAAGGGCGTGATCAGGGACTATGGCAACGCCCGCACCAGCTTTAACTAGATTAATGATGGAAGTAATCGATTGGACGACAATGACCGTTTTGGAATGTTCCTTGGAGAGTTTAAAAAGATGATCGGAAGTGCTGTAGACCACCCATGGATATTCCGCCAATTCTTGTCGTTTAACCGGGGTCTTGGAAACCAAAACCAAAGTTTCATCGAAAAGTTTAAGAGAAGAGAGTAGTTCTGATTGAACAAAAGTGGTTGAAAAAATCAAATCGTAGAGGCCATGCTCGATGCCGCTTAAAAGTTCATCTTGGACTTGCACATGAATCTCGGCACCCTTGGTATATTTTTTTACATAGTTGGCAATGATGGGAGTGAGCCAGTCTTCCAGAAGGCCGTGAAGAACGCCGATGCGCAGAGGGCGTTGGTCCTCTTTATCAAAAATGCCTTTGGCCATCTTGTCGAAATTTTGTGTCAGCTGAAAAAGCTCTTTGCCTTTTTGTGTGAGTAAGACTTTTTTTGAACTGCGAACAATTAATTGCTCACCGATATCTTCTTCCAAAAGTTTGATTTGCCGACTGACGGCCGATTGGGCAATGTTGAGTTCATGGGCGGCCTTGGAAAAATTTAAATGCTTTGCGGTTTCTAAAAAGGCCTCGATATAACGGTAATCCATAGCTCCTCACTTCTTCTTGTCTGACTTTTTGACCGCCGAGGGAGGCACTAATTTTTCATCAGCTTGCCAAAACTTCCCCTGATAATTTTTGAGCGCCGGTGACTGAATGGTGAAACCTTCTTCCTCCGGCAGGTGGCCTTGTCGATAATCAAGAGTGAACTCCGGCAGGTAAAATGCCGTGAAAGGACTCATCGCTACAAAAATCGGCCCAGATTCAGCATCATCCATAGGAATTTCTAACAAAAAATCATCCACCTTTGGGCGGGTGAAACCAATATCAAAGGTAAAGCCATCGCATCCTTTTCCCGCGATTTCAATTCGAATGGCCTTTTCTTGCAACGTCACATCATGGATCAACATCAAGTTGAGTTGCTCCCGTGCGAGGGCGCTGACAGTCAGCTGAGGAGTCGCTATTTTATCTCGATCAAGGTTCATATTTGCTCTATATTATACTGAGCAATTCTTTGCTTGGGCATTTTTTTGAGGGCCGTTATGGAAAAAAATGAGATGAAAGTTTTTTATACGCTTACTATTCAAAATCCTGAACAGCATCATGTCAAAGTTTCGATGCGTGGTGCCTACTGTGGCCAAGGCAAGAGCATGACGGTGTTTATGCCTTCCTGGTGCCCTGGCTCTTACTTAATGCGCGAATATTCGCGACACATTCGGGCCTTCCGCGCCTTGGATGAAAAAGGTGACTATTTAACTTATGAACAGGTTGACAAGGCGGCCTATGAAATAACATGGCCGAGTGAGACGGCGCTCGATGAGCGTGAGTTTGAAGTAACCTATGAGGTTTTTTGCCACGAGATTTCGGTGCGGACCTCATATGTGGATATCACCCATGCCTTTCTCCATCTCCCCACACTTCTCATGGGGGTGGAAGGTGTGCCGTTAGTTGCCCCAGAACTACGACTCAATTTTCCTGGGCTTTGGTCTAAGGTTTCCACAGGCCTGGAAGATATTTCACCCTCCCGTGAAATTTTTCTCTATCGCGCGCAGAGTTTTGATCAGCTGCTCGACTGCCCGATCGAAATTGGCTGTCATGAAACAGATGGCATGATGGTGAAAGATATTCCCCACGAGCTGGCCTTTTATGGTCAGATGTTGCCCCATCAGCATCCCATGAAAAAAGATATTGAAACCATTGTCACCACGGTGGCCAAAACCATGGGGGAAATTCCCTACAATCGCTACGTCTTCATTACTCATTTGATGTCCGGGATCTATGGCGGTCTCGAGCATCAAAATAGCACCGTCCTACATTTTGATGGCGCTCGTTTGGTGGAACGAAAGAGTTATATTAAATGGCTCTCCCTGGTATCCCATGAATATTTTCATACTTGGAATGTGAAACGGATTCGGCCGAAAGAATTAGGCCCTTTTGATTATCGTCGTGAGGCCTATACTCGGCTGCTGTGGCTGGCCGAAGGCCTGACCAGCTTCATGGATGAACTCTTTGTCTTGCGCAGTGGACTCATTACTCTTGAGGAATATCTTGAGCTGCAAAAAAATAATATTAAAAGCTATATGAATACTCCAGGCCGGCGCTTCCATTCTTTGGAGGACAGTTCTTTCAATGCCTGGATAAAGCTGTACCGGCCGGATGAAAATACGGCGAATAGCTCCATCAGCTATTACTTAAAAGGTGGAATTGCCTTTTTCATTTTGAATGTTTTTTTAAAGGAAAAAGGAAAAGGGATCGATGATTTTCTGCACCTTCTGTGGGCGCGTTACAAGAAAAATCCTCAGATCGGAATTCAGGATACCGATGTCTATGCCATGATTGAATCTTTGGCAGGGAAAGACGTGCGCGAAAAATTTGAAATCTTCATTGTCACAACGGAAGAACTTCCTCTCCAGAGTGCTTTGCAGCGAATGGGACTCGAATGGGTGGAAGATCGCTCTGAGAATGCCTATTTCGGCATTAAAACTAAGGGAGAAGGGGAACGTCTCTTTGTCAGCTCCGTGGTCTTAGATGGCCCGGCCTTCAAGGCAGGACTGAATGCCGGTGATGAGGTTTTATTTGTGAACGGTTTGCGTGTCCTCAAGAGTGACTGGGAAGATTTAGGAAAAAATCTACTTCCCAACCAGAGCTATGAGCTGATTGTCTCGCGCATAGGGCGCCCTGTTTCCTTAAATATAACTTTGGAAAAAACTCCCGCCGAAATCAAAGAAATTAAAATTGTGGATCGGGAAAAGGCGCTGAAGTTCTTAAGCTAGGGCCACCACGATTCGAAGCGCGTGGCCCTGGAGATGATATTGGAGCAAGCGGTAGACAACCGCTCCCATCATATCGCCTGAGGCGTGGTAGACTTCCGTCGAACCATCGGCGCAAAAGGCGTGGGGAAGTTTGACCTGGTTGATGAGAGTAATACTGTCGCCCCACGCGTTGGAGGCCGCCTTGAAGCAGGCCTCCTTCACCATCCAGGTCCAAAGCAACTGCTCGGATTGTCCCCAGCTCGCATGATCACCTTTATGCGCGAATCTTCGATAGGTGCCTTCACCCATAGGGCGAGCGGCCCACTCAAGATCGATTCCCACTCCCTGTGCCATAAAATTGGCCGCGATGAGTGATGCTCCTACGGCCGTGCTGAGATTTTTGTTAGGTCCACCAGTGTGGGCGAGAGAACAAGTGAAGGCCGGAGCGTCTTGAATTTTTTTATAGTCGAGAACAACAGGAGCATCAGGAAAAAGAAGATCCAAGACTTTTCCACCGTCCTGTAAAGATCGGCGTGCCAGAGAGCGCTGCCACTCAATGGGATTCAACTGGCCTTTGTCTGCAACATTTCCCATGGCGATGGTCAAGGCCGAGTTTGGCCAGGAGAAAGGAATGGGGATCGTTAATATTTCATTCATGAAGGTCGTGACCTATTGCTAAAGTGCGACATTTCGGGCATAAATTCTCTGAATCACACCACAGAAAGGGATAATATGCTGCCAGAAGAAATGCAAGAAGTGATGGCCAAAATATTATTTTTCATCTTTGCCCTTTTCATCCTCTGTCTGGCTCAGGCCCATGTTGGCTCATTAGTCTGAGCTAATCATTTTTATTAGATATATCTTATAGACAACCTTTCCTGATATTTATTACAATTTTGCATCACTTCAAAGAAAGGAGTCCTTCTTATGTCTTACGCCAATACCAGTTCCAGTGCTCGTCGAGTTGCCAAGGATCGAGTTGTCGAAAGAGAATTGCGAACCATCAAACTTCCTCACGATTCCAATGGACGTTTTTTGCGTGTAAGCCAGTACTACGGCGAAAATACTTTTAATTATAACAAGGCCAAAACTATTCCTGAGGCCATGAGGCTGGAGCTGCAACAAATTGCTCGAGTCGGCGGAAAGTTAAAACGCGAATTGGCCGAGGTGGTGGCAAGGGCCGCGACTGAATGGGCCCTCGAAAAAGGTGTGACTCACTTTTGTCATTGGTTTCAACCGCTCACAGGCTCAACGGCGGAAAAGCAAGATGCCTTTTTAAGTTTGCAAGATGGCGGTGCCATTGAAAAATTTGGCGCTTCACAGTTGATGCAAGGAGAGCCCGATGCCTCGAGCTTTCCTCACGGTGGCATGCGCTCAACCTTCGAGGCGCGTGGTTACACCTCATGGGATATGACCTCACCCATGTTTATTGTTGAAGGTGTGAACGGAAAAACTTTGTGTATTCCCACCGCCTTTGTTTCTTATTATGGCGTGGCGATGGATGTAAAGACTCCTCTTCTTCGATCCATCAATCGTTTGAACAAGGTCGCAACAACTTTCATGAATTTAATTGGCGAAAAGTCGACTCGCGTGGTTTCAAACTGTGGGGCCGAGCAAGAATATTTCCTCATTGATAAGGCCTTTTATTTTAATCGCCCTGACTTGGTCATGACCGGCAGAACTCTTCTTGGAGTGGGGACCACCAAACATCAGCAATTGGAAGATCATTATTTTGGCGCCATTCCCGAGCGCGTGAAGGCCTTTATGGATGAACTCAATTTAGAGCTTCATCGTCTGGGCATTCCGGCCAAGACTCAACACAACGAGGTCGCTCCAGGACAGTTCGAGCTTGCCCCTATTTTTGAAGAAGGCAACGTGGCCGCGGACCACAACCAGGTGACAATGTCGACGATCAAGAACGTCGCCAATCGGCACGGGCTTGTCGCTCTCCTGCATGAAAAACCTTTTAGCGGAATCAATGGTTCAGGTAAGCACGTCAACTGGTCCATGAGTGATGACCTTGGAACAAATCTCCTCGAACCGGGAACAGGCCCTCATACCAACCATCGCTTCTTGGCCATTTGTTCTGTCGTGGTCGAAGCCGTTTATCGTCATGCATCCGTTTTACGTGCTTCGATTGCCGGTCATGGAAATGATCACCGCTTGGGTGCCAACGAGGCGCCTCCAAGCATTATCTCTGTCTATTTAGGTGATACCCTCGCCAATATTTATCAGTCCATCACGGATGGCACCAACTTTGTCCCGACTGATAAAAAAATGTTGGATTTAGGCGCCGGCCAGTTGGCAACCCTTCTGAGCGACAATAGTGATCGTAACCGAACATCTCCTTTTGCCTTTACGGGGAATAAGTTTGAGTTCAGAGCAGTTGGCGCTTCACAATCTGTTGGTTTCCCTCTGACGGTGCTTAATGCTGCCGTTGCTGAAGTGCTGGAAGAGACGAATGTTCTCCTGGAAGCTGAACTTAAAAGCGGGAAAAATGTGGAAGATGCTCTGTTTGTCATAACTAAAAAATGGATCACGAACGCCAAGAAAGTTATTTTCAATGGTGATGGCTATAGTAAAGAATGGCTGAAAGAGGCAGAAGAACGTGGTCTGCCCAATTTCAAGAATACCGTGCAGGCACTCGAGGTCTTAAAGGACTCCAAGAAAACTTCATTTTTGGTGAACACGGGAGTGCTGGCAGAGCAAGAAATTCTCATGCGATATAATGTTCTGACTGAGCGCTATAATACCCATCGTGAAATTGAATTTCGTACGCTCCTCAGTTTGATTCATCATCAAGTGTTACCAGCGGCGATTTCCTATAAAGAACAACTTTCCACCGTTATTAAAAACCAAAAGGCCATCGGCCTTGAAAGTTCGGTGGAAGTTGAAATTTATAAAACGCTTAGTTCTGCCATGGAGAGTGTCTTTGCCAAGGCCCGCAGCTTGAAGACGGGCCTAGACTCGGCGGCCTCTGTTGCCCATCATAAGAAAGGTGAAGCTTACGCGCGTGAACTCCTTCCGCTCTCGGAATCGGTGGCGCAGCATTCAAATGAGATCGAGGAAATCATCCCCGACTATATGTGGCCTTTGCCGAAGTACTACGACATGCTTTTTATTCGCTAGCGATAAGAGCGATGTTTCTCGGTGAAATAGCTTCATCGAAAATAGTATAAAGCTCGGTCTGAAATCCGTGTTGTTCCATCCAAAAGGCCCTGTCAATAAGCAGGGCCTTTTCTAATATTCTTCCAAAGCGCCAGCGCAGTAAGGTCATAATAAATAATGCACGCACTTTTTTTTGAGTGGTCGCTGCCTGGTAAAAGCTTTCAAAATTATTTGTCGTTGGCGGTTGCAGGCCTAGCTCCCGGAATTTGAGCGAGGCATATTCCGCAAAAGGTTTTGCATAACATTTTCTGTTGCTTGAACCAACCGGGAAAAAATCTCGGACTCCTAACTCTTCATGCAAAAAGAGTTGAAGCGCGTATCGATATTCTTTGACTCTCACCATGGCGAGGTATTCCTCTTCATTGTCTCGCCGATGGGCGCGCGTGGCCAAGGTCAGGGCCTGGGGAGTCCAAGGCACGGGGGCCTGTTGTGCCACTAGGCTTAAGTTGGTTTCAAGCTGCGGATGGAGATGAAAATAACAGCAGGGAATATTAACAACAGGACTGATGGAGTGAGCTGGGGAATGCACGGCCAAAAGTAGCTGAGAGAGGGCCAGATTTCCGCAGGTGTGAAGCCCCACCAGCATACACGGGCCATGCTGATGAAGATCGGCCAGGGGAGAGGTAGGAGAAAAGGATAAGAGTTCCGGGCCTAAGTCTTGCTTGATGAAGCTCAATGAATTTTGCTTGCCTTGCTTCTCTGCCACCACCTGGCCTTGCGTGATCAGCTCGTCATTTCTTTCCAAACAAATAACAGGCAAATTTATTAGATCCGTCAGCGAGCGTCCAAGATGTCCATGGCCACTGCCAACATCAATAACTTTGGTGCACTTGTTTTTCAAGGCCCTATCACGCAGTAAAGGAAGAAAATTATCCAGCTCGTGGGCCTTTTTAATGGTCAGAAAAAGTTTAGAGATAGAAAGATCGCGATTGAGCGCAGGTAGAGGAGGGATGCGTTCCAACTCTTCACTCTGCCCAATCAGAGTCGACAGACCGGGCGAGGTGATGGTTTTATAATTCAAAGTTTTTGCATACAGTTGAAAGAGCTGTTTTTCATTCGTGAACTCGGCAATCCACTCTTCGGGATAAAAGACGGTATTCGTGGGATACGCTGCCATCGGCTCATGCTGCCAAATGGGTGCTGAGGTGGTCAAAAAATGTTGAATGTCACGATATTCTTGTTTTAAAGATTG
>JAHFAA010000492.1 GCA_023250775.1 Bdellovibrionales bacterium | reverse complement strand
TTACAACGATATGCTGCAAATGCCATTTCCGATTTTCATGGCCGGGATGGGGTATCTGAACTATCACTTGAATGCCATGGGAGAAAGTATTCAGCAGAGGCTCTTTCCAATTCTCTTCATTCTCACCTTGCTCGCATCCTTTCTTTATTACCGAAATCTAGAGATCACTCTGTTTGTTTTTATTAATTCACTCTTTTCAACAATGATCGGGCTCGCCATCTTGAAGATTATCTATGCCGAGGCCAATATTCTGACAACCTCGGTGCCGTTGATAAATTTTATTACTACCCAATCTCTCAGCATCCATTTAATAAGCGGCCTCTTCAACTATCAAACGATTGGCCTCACCTATAAAAGAAAATTAACGCCAATGCTTTTGATGGTTTCCAGCACCATCGTTGGTTTTTTTTCGCTCATCACGAGCGACATTATGGCCGTTAAGCAGTTTGCAATTAGCTCCTCGCTGACTCTCCTCATTACCACTTTATTTTTTATAACTTTGTGGAAAGTGATCTTTAAGAAGGTACGTTTCAACAAAAAACTATTGCCTCCACTCAATCTCTTCTATGCACCTAAATTTATCACGAAAAAAATGGTGTATAGCTTTTCACTGATCTGCCTCCTTCTGGCCGTCTATGCCTACCCCAGGCTGACCACA
Organism: Bdellovibrionales bacterium; assembly: GCA_023250775.1. GTDB lineage: Bacteria > Bdellovibrionota > Bacteriovoracia > Bacteriovoracales > Bacteriovoracaceae > GWA2-49-15. The sequence continues at coordinate 2,301 of JAHFAA010000492.1, read as the reverse complement.
ACCGTGGAGGCTCGATATTTCTTTCCCAAAGATCATCCCCTAGTCACGTCCTTTGATCACCTTGAGTCAGGGCTCGGCGGAACGCCTAAACTGGATATCCTCTTCGAGAAAAAAGATAAAAGTGATTTTGAACACGCAGATTTGTTGGTGCTAGACACCATTCAGGCGCAACTTAAAAACAAACTGATGACGGATTTCCCGAAGGTAAAATTTATCTCTCCGGCGGGCCTTATTGAAAATGCCAATTATGTCTACACCGGCGAGAAAAAGATTCCCGACAACGCCATGGCGGCTGCCGCCGTCTTCTCCCAAGTTCCCCAAATGCTAAAAGGCAGCTTTTCTGAACCAGGACTTTATCACCTGACACTGTTAAACCCTACATTGCCAACGGAAGATTATATAAAAATGCTCGCGATCACCACAAAAGAATTAAAAGAAAAGGCCGGCCTCTATAATTTTGTCTTCAATGGAATCTATTACACCTTAATGCAATCACAAAATAATCTGGTACATTCTCTGCTTTTAAGCTTGGGGCTGAGCATGCTGCTGGTATGCCTCATTATTGGAATCAGTTTTCGTGATCTTAAAAAATTAACACATTTCATTGTTTCCAACACTCCCCCGCTGACCCTTACAATCGCACTTCTCTTTTTTACCCACACGGCCTTAAACATTTCGACGATAAAAACTTTCAGCATTTCCTTTGGGATGATCTTTGATAGTACTATTCACCTGCTCTATAACTATAAAAGACCCAAGATGGATAAAGGAATCTTCCAGCAGGCGGTATTGAATCCCATTTATTTAAGCTCCTTCGTTACAGTCGGCTCTTTTGTTGTTTTTGGATTTCATGATTTTATCCCTATTAAACAATTTGGCCTTTTATTAGCATTCCTTTTAACCCTTGGATTATTTTTTGATGTCCTCTTGTTGCCCAGCTTAGAAAATATTCGGCCCAAGTAAATAGATTGGTCGGATTTCCTCGGTAAAGTCTCTAGTAATTTAATTTATTCTTACGTAAAACTTCCACCGCTTTCGGCACTATGCGCATATGCGTTTTTCTAGAATAATATTCAGATGAAAAAGATTTTAATTGCTGAAGATGAAGTCGATCTCCTGGAAATATTCTCTATGTGTATAGAGGCGGATCTTTCAATCCCCGTCATTGCCGTCACATCCGGAAATGATGCCATCAATGAATTAAAGAAGGATGCTGAAAAAGAGATCGCGGTTGTTATCAGCGACTTCAACATGAAAAATGGCAATGGTGACAAAGTCTACTCTTACATCAGAGAAAACAATCTCGAAACCCCTTTTATTTTGGTCTCCGCTTCACCTGAAATTTTGGAACAAGTGAGAGCATTTAAAACCTTTACCCAAGACAATGCAAAGAACAGTTATATTCCCAAACCTTGCTCTGTTGAGGAGCTTGTGTTTGTCACCAGATCGGTCTTGTCGACATCGATGCAGACCTCAGAATTTACCATGCTTAGTGCTCGCCGATTGCTAAGATATAACATTGTCCCCGTTGATATCTTCATAAAGATTCATGAAATAAAATATGTCAAAATCATTAATAAAAATGAAATGTATAGCGCAGAAATAATAGAGAAGTATCTTCAAAAAGGAATCAGCTTTTTTTATATCTCAGACTTAGATTTCAAAATCTTTGCCGAGTATCACATTGCAGAAATGAAAAAATTAATATTTGTCTCAAATCTTCCAGATGCCGAAAAGGTTGAATTACAAATTGAGACGAGCTCTTCGGCAAGAGAATATATAAACATGTTTGGACTTGACAGCAAAATGGTGGAGACAGTCAATCACATTGCGAGCACCGCGATCGCTCTGACGAAATCAAACCCTGATTTATATTCTCTTTTAAAAACAATGCTTCACTCCAATTCTGAATATGCCTCAACTCACTCTATTCTGATCGCCTATGTCGCGTGTGAAATTGCGAATCGTTTGGGCTGGCTGACAGACTCGACTTATCAAAAATTTTGTTTGGCCGCCTTACTCCATGACATTACTTTGGATTCAGAGCTTGCAAAAATTCAAACCAGGGCCGAAATAGCAACTATTCAATCCTCGCATGACGTAAGAGAAATCAAAACACATCCTTATCGAATTACAGAGATGGTGAGAGAGTTAAAAAATATCCCTTCTGATGTTGATAATATTATTTTCAGTCACCACGAGCGTCCGGATGGAACGGGTTTTCCACGTGCGCTTAGTGCAAATTTAATATCTCCTTTGGCGTGCGTTTTTATTTTGGCCGAGGACTTTGTTAATCGTGCC
>JAHFAA010000491.1 GCA_023250775.1 Bdellovibrionales bacterium | reverse complement strand
ATCTTGCTTGCGTGTCGGCATCTTTCAAAAGTTCGGGATGAGTCGTGAGCTCCTTCATGATTCCTAGAAAAATTGACGATTGATGGAGCTGATTAAGGCTGGGAGCTTTACTATTAAAAAAGGCGTGGGCCGTGGGTTGTCCCAGGGATAAAAATAGACACAAAAACAGAATGACGTTTTTCATGTAAATTCCTAAATCCCCAGGGCCCTATTCTATAGGGACTCAAAAAAGATTCAAGAAAATCACTTTAACTTGTAACTATTACAGGCAAAAAGAGCTGGTGGAGGTGCCGGAAATTACGTAAAACTAGATACTTCGCAGTTGCTTCATGTAATTAGCGCGCTGGAAGGCCGATTTATCAGGGATGTGTCGGAAGCTCATAGAGCCCTTCATCTGCTCAATGGATGTGTACTCGTGCTCTTCCATCCACTGAATCATCTCTTTGATAAGCTTTGCGGCACTGCCAATTCCCTCTTGATAAAAAAGAGAACTGATCATCGTGGCATCGGCCCCGGCCATAATCAGTTTTAAGATATCAGTTCCGGATTTAATTCCTCGCGAGGCCGCAATGGAGGCCTTAATTGATCCGTTTAAAATGGCCGTCCAGTGGAGAGGTAAGCGCATTTCATGTCGAGTGGAGTAGCTTGGACGCATCGAGGCCTCCAAGTTATCCAAATCAAAATCAGGTTCAAGAAAACGGTTAAAAAGTACCAACCCGTTGGCCCCGGCCTCATCAAAACGCTTGGCCATATTGGCGATAGAGCTAAAGAATGGCGACATTTTTACCGCCACTGGAATGGTTACTTGAGCTTTAATTAATTTTAAAATTTCCACGTAGCGCTTTTCAACTTCGCTTCCACTTTGGGACACGTCTGTTGGAACGTAGAAAATATTTAACTCAAGAGCATCGGCGCCTGCCTCCTGAATGAGCTTGGCATATTTCACCCATCCGCCGGGTGTTGTGCCGTTCAGGCTACCGATAACAGGAATTCCCACGCAGGATTTTATTTTGCGCAGAGATTCTAAGTATTCCTCTCCTTCGAAGTTATGAAAATTTTCGGGTTCCGGAAAAAAAGTGATGGCCTCGGCACTGACTGCATTGGTGGAATAATTTAGAAATTTATCCATGGCATGTTGGTCATAAGAAATTTCTTCTTCAAAAAGGGAAGGAAGGACGATGCCAGCAATTCCGGCCTCCTCCATTTCCTTCACTCGATCAAGATTTTTTGTCAGAGGACAGGCCCCTGCCATGATTGGATTTTCTAATTTTAGTCCCATGTAAGTCGTTTGAAGCTGCATCATTATTCCTTGTCAGGAGTTTTGTCTTCTGTTGTTCCTGACTCCATTTTAGCAAGACCATCATAGAATTTGAATTTTTCATCAACGAAATGCTGGGCCTTTGCATAGAGATTATTGGCACGTTCTGGATTGATTTTTTTCAGCATTTTGAATCGCGCTTCCTGATCCATATATTCTTTTAGGGAAGTTTTAGGTGCTTTCGAATCCATGGCAAATGGATTCAATCCCTTAGCTGAATTTTCTGGATTGTAGCGGAAGAGATGCCAGTGACCACTATCCACGGCCATTTTTTGTTGAGTTGCCTGGTAGCGTAAATTGTATCCATGCGCGATACAAGGACTGTAGGCAATAATCAACGATGGACCTTGGTAACGCTCGGCCTCAATGAAGGCCTTGAGGGTGTGAGTATCGTTGGCACCCATGGCCACTTTGGCGACGTAAACATGACCGTAACTCATGGCCAAGAGGCCCAAATCTTTTTTACCAGTTGGCCTTCCAGCTGCCGCAAATTTTGCCACGGCACCAATCGGTGTGGACTTCGACATCTGTCCGCCGGTATTGGAGTACACTTCAGTATCGAGAACGAGAATATTCACGTTGGCACCTGAGGCAAGAACATGATCAAGACCGCCGTAACCAATATCATAGGCCCAGCCATCGCCACCGATGATCCACACGCTCTTTTTGACCAGGTAATCGGAAAGTGCCAATAAGTGTTTGGCATCGCTTGAACCTAGTTTGGCAATTTTTTCTTTCAACACGGCCACACGTTCTCGCTGACTAAAAATTTCCGCTTCATCATTTTGTTGGGAGGTAAGGATAGGTGTCACCAACTGCTCACCTAATTGGGAAGATAATTTTTTCAGAAGTTCTTCCGCCTGAACTTTCTTCTTATCAACCGCCAAACGAAAACCTAAACCGAATTCGGCATTGTCTTCAAATAGAGAGTTTGACCAGGCCGGCCCTCTTCCATTCTCATTGCTGCTGTAGGGAGTTGTGGGAAGATTGCCGCCGTAAATAGAGGAACACCCGGTGGCATTGGCCACAAGCATGCGGTCGCCGAAAAGTTGAGTGGCAAGTTTGATATAGGGAGTTTCACCACAGCCTGCACAGGCACCAGAAAACTCAAACAGAGGTTGCAGAATTTGTGAGCCTTTTACGGTATGGGATTTAATTTTATTTCGGTCATACTCTGGAATTTTTAAGAAAAATTCCCAGTTGGCCTTTTCGCTTTCACGGATGGGGCGTTGGGGGGCCATATTGATGGCCTTCTTGGAAGTGTCAGTCTTGCTTTTGGCAGGGCAAATCTCGACGCACAATTCACAGCCAGTACAATCTTCTGGGGCGACTTGAATGGTGTAGAGAGTGCCGGGACCAAAGTCACTACCTTTTGTTTTACTCGATTTGTAGGTCGCAGGTGCGCCACTCAAATCTTTTTCTTCATAGACTTTGGAACGAATAACGCCGTGAGGACAGATGAAAGCGCATTTTCCGCATTGAATACAAAGATCGGATTCCCACACGGGAATGTCTTGAGCAATGTTACGCTTTTCCCATTTGGTTGTGCCCACGGGATAGGTACCGTCATTGGGAATTTTGCTGACCGGCAGATCGTCACCTTTGCCGGCCATAATGGCGCAGGTTACCTGCTTCACAAAAT
>JAHFAA010000098.1 GCA_023250775.1 Bdellovibrionales bacterium | reverse complement strand
TACTGGCATCGTTTGGTAAGCTTACTTAGACAAAGGCCGGATATTCATCAATTCGCCTTGTTAAATACACCCAAGTCATTTAGTTTGTTGAGCATATACATCACGATTTTGGAGGCGGCCAAGGGCCGGTGGTATTTATGACTTGTCCAGAAGATACGAGACGTGGCTTTATGCTAAAAACTATCGCGGCCGTTGGTGTTTTATTGACGACTGCAATTGGTGCCCCGCTGGCGGGGTTCGCCATTCTTCCTACCATAAAGAAAAAAGAACCTGAGTGGAGCGATGTCGGCACTGTTGATGACTTAAAAATCAACCAACCGGTTGAGCGACGTTTTTTCCAGACTGTCAGATCTGGCTATTATGAAGAGAAGGTTGAACGCACGGCCTGGGTGCTGAAGAGGGCCGACGATAAGGTGATTGCCTACTCACCGAGCTGCCCTCACTTAGGCTGTGGCTACCGCTGGGATGAAAGCGCAAATGAGTTCAAATGTCCTTGTCACGCCAGTATTTTTGATCTCGATGGTTTGGTTTTAGGCGGCCCGGCGCCTCGCAAGTTGGACGTTTTAGAAACCAAAATGGAGAGTGGAAAAGTTTTTGTAAAATTTCGAATATTCCAAGCAGGCACTGAGCGTCAGGTTGAAGGCTAACATGAAAAAAATTATTGATTGGTTTGATGAAAGAATTGGCATCCGAGAACTTTTTGGCCATATCGCCAACAAGCAAATTCCTGGTGGGGCGAGTTTTTGGTATGTGCTCGGCTCTGCTCTCTTGGCGATTTTTGCTCTCCAGGTTGGCACCGGAATTTTTTTGACGTTCTACTATGTTCCAACTCCCGATCATGCCTACGCCAGCGTCAAATTCATTCAAAACGAGGCGATCTTTGGCAGCTTCGTGCGTGGTCTGCACCATTGGGGCGCCAGCTTTATGGTGGTTATTGTGGCCTTGCACATGCTGCGGGTTTTGTTTTTTGGCTCCTATAAGAAACCGCGTGAACTTGTCTGGCTCTCGGGGGTGGCGCTTTTGCTCTTGGTGCTTGGCTTTGCCTTCACGGGTTATCTTCTTCCTTGGGATCAGAAGGCCTATTGGGCGACTGTGGTGGGGACAAATATTGCCGCCACGACTCCAGTGCTCGGGCAATTTTTATTGCGAATTACCAGAGGGGGCCAAGAGCTTGGCGCTCTCACTTTAAGTCGTTTTTTTGCTGTTCACACCTACATCTTACCTGCCTCGCTCGCCTTGTTCGCCGGTCTGCATGTCTTTTTGATTGAGAGAATCGGCGCCAGTGGAACGTACAATGCGGAGAAGGCGGCCAAAAAAACGGAACCATTATTTCCTCACCAGATTTATAAAGACTCACTTTTCTTTGTGCTCATTTTTGGCGCCATTATTGCGCTCGCGATCTGGCTGCCTTCGATGCTTGAGCCCCAGGCCGACCCCACTGACAGTTCTTACAACCCGCGACCGGAGTGGTATTTCTATTCAATGTTCCAGCTGCTCAAAATCTTTGAAGGAAGATTGGAAATTGTCGGAACCATGGTCTTGCCCGGCGCTTTATTTGGAGGCCTTATGTTACTGCCATTTTTGGATCGAGATCCGATGCGTGATCCTGCCAAACGTCCAGCCGTTATGACGGCGACTTTTTTTGGCGCCATTCTTGTGGTGGTCTTAACCATCGTTGGTGCTCAAACTCCCCAGACGGCACAGGCGGCGGCGCTTTCTCCTACCGCAAAGCTAGGGCAAAAAGTGTTTGATTCCAAGAACTGCACTGTCTGTCACAAGCTGAACGGAAAAGGTGGTGCCGTAGGACCAGACCTTACCCACGTGGCCGGCCGGCACGATGCCGCTTGGATGGATAAATTTTTGACCGATCCTCAAGCTGTGAAACCTGGAATTGTTATGCCAAAACCAGAAATCACTGCTGAAGAACGCAAAAATTTAATTGAGTTTCTGCAAACCTTAAAGTGAGGTTGATCGTGTCGCGACTTTTTATCTTATTATTTCTCTTCATCACGACCACGGCTTCGGCCTTTGCCAATGGTGAGGGGGTCGCCCTCAATCAGAAAATAGGGGAGTATCTTCCCTCTGATTTAGTCTTCACTGACGAGGCCGGGGCGCAAGTGCGTTTAGCAGACATGATCGACAAACCGACAATCTTTGTGCCGGTCTATTTGAGCTGCCCCCACACCTGCCCTTTGATTTTGAGTGCCATGTCGAGTGCTCTTGGAAATCTCAAATGGGTGGTCCCGGGCCGAGACTTCCAAGTCGTGGCCTTGAGTTTTAACAAGAATGACACGCCTGAAATTGCGCGCGAAAAAAAGAAAAACTATCTCGCTCCCATCAGTAAAGTTGTGCCGGAAAATGCCTGGAAATTTCTAGTTGGTGATCAGAAAAATATTGATCGCTTTCTAGCATCGAGCGGATTTCATGTAGAGCCATACGGCATGGAATTCTCTCATCCCGCTGCCATTTTTATTGTGTCAAAAAAGGGCCAGATCATTCGCTATTTACCAGGAATGAATTATGGTGCCTTTGATCTCTCTATGGCCGTGACCGAGGCGGCACAGGGGGTTCTCAGTACTCCCACCAGCCGAGTTCTAGGCTATTGCTTCACCTATGATCCAAACAAAAGATCGTATGTTTTTAATGTCCTGCGGACGACGGGAATTGCCATGGTGGTAACTCTCTTGGCCTTTCTTGTCTTTTTATTGATGACCTCCAGAAAACGGAAGGACGCATAACAATGGAATCAAATTTCTACACTGAACCGACAAAATATAACGACCTTCGAAAATGGGTTTGCTCCACTGATCATAAGCGCATTGGCCTGCTCTATATGGCCTCGATCTTCATTTTTTTCCTGGTGGCCATGATGATTGGCGTGGTGATGAAACTCAAAATGCTCTCGGCGGGCACCACTTTTATTTCCGCACGCACCTATAACTCGCTTTTCACCGTTCACGGCGTGATCATGATTTTCCTCTTTATCATTCCCGGCATTCCCGCCGCCCTTGGCAATTTCATTTTGCCGCTGCAGCTCGGGGCCAAAGATGTCGCCTTCCCACGACTCAACTTGTATTCCTGGTATTTCTATATTGCGGGTGCGGTGTGCGCGCTGACCTCGCTTTTTACCGGCGGTGGCGCACCGGATACCGGCTGGACCTTCTACGTTCCCTACAGCGTGACCACGGGAACCAATGTCTCCCTGGCGGTTTTTGGCGCTTTTCTTTTGGGAATGTCCTCCACCTTGACCGGCCTGAATTTCCTGACCACCATCCATCGCATGCGCGCGCCCGGCATGGGCTGGTTTCGCATGCCTCTTTTTATCTGGTCGCTGTATGCCACAGGTTGGGTGCAACTCTTGGCAACGCCGATCATTGCCATCACTCTGGTGCTGGTGATCCTTGAGCGTCTTTTTAATGTCGGCATTTTTGATCCGTCCCGCGGAGGGGACCCCATTCTCTTTGAGCACATGTTCTGGATTTATTCTCACCCCGCGGTTTATATTATGATTCTTCCCGCCATGGGAATTGTCTCCGAGATTATTCCGGTGTTTGCCCGCAGAACTATTTTTGGATACAAGGCCATCGCCTTTTCCAGCCTGGCCATCGCCTTGGTCGGTTACCTGGTCTGGGGCCATCATATGTTTACCAGCGGCATGAGCGATACGGCGCGGGTGATCTTTTCACTCTTAACCTTTATCGTCGCCGTTCCCAGTGGCGTGAAGGTGTTTAACTGGGTTGCCAGTCTTTATAAAGGTTCGAGTGTGATTAGCGCTCCCTTGATTTTTGTGATGGCGTTTATTTTTCTTTTTTCTATTGGCGGCCTGACCGGTTTGTTTCAAGGTGCCCTGAATATCGATATGCATATTCACGGAACTTATTTTATTGTGGCGCATTTTCACTACGTGATGTTTGGCGGAACGGGCTTTGCCTTTTTTGCGGGACTGCATTACTGGTACCCGAAGATTTTCGGCAGAATGTACAACGAAAAGATTGCTCGTTATGCCTGCGGCCTTATGCTGATCGGATTTAATGTGCTTTATTTCCCGATGTTCATCCTGGGCTGGCAGGGGATGCCTCGAAGATATTATGATTACCCGGCGCAATTTCAGGCCTTGCAACGGCTTTCCTCGGTCGGTTCGTGGATTTTAGTCGCCGGTATTTTGCTGATGTTCCACAATCTGGTGAAGTCGATCAGAAAAGGTACCCCTGCTTCCTCTAACCCATGGGGCGGGAAAACTTTGGAGTGGCAGACGACATCGCCGCCTCCAACTGAAAACTTTGTCGAGATTCCGGTGGTAACCAGTGGCCCTTATAATTACTAATAGGAATGATGAGATGAGTACTGAAAACCATTTTGACTACACTGGTTCCAAGATCGGCATGTGGCTTTTTCTTTTCACTGAAATTATTTTGTTCGGCGGGCTTTTTTTAGTTTATGCCGTATATCGCTACACCTATCCCCACGAATTTCACGAAGCCGGCGAACATCTTCAAGTCTCGCTCGGTTTTGCCAATACCCTCATTCTTCTGACCAGCAGCTTAACCGCCGCGCTGGCGGTCTCGTCTCTGCAAAGAGATCGGAAATATGCCTCTTTGTGGTATATCAGTGGAACAGTGGCCCTGGCGGCGGTCTTCTTGATCAATAAATTTCTGGAGTGGAGTTCCCACATCTCCGCCGGGATGTATCCTGGAGCGCCGGCACTTCTCGCCAAGGGCCACGGGGAAAATCTTTTTTATGGCCTGTACTACGTCATGACTGGACTTCATGGTGTGCACGTTTTGGGCGGCGCCGGTGCCCTTTCGCTGGTGTATGTGTGGATCCTGCAAGGAAAGGTGGACAAGGATCGTTATGTCGCCCTTGAGAATGCTGTTTTATTTTGGCATCTCGTGGATCTGGTTTGGATCTATCTGTTCCCATTATTTTATCTGCTCATTTGAGGGAGTTCTTAAGATGGAAAGCGAACAACACTTTGTCGTGACGAATAAAACCTTCATTTCGGTTTGGGCCGCTTTGGTGGCCCTGACGGTGATCACCGTTCTTGTGGCCCAGGCGCATAAAGGGAACACCAGCGTTCTCGTACCTCTGGTGATCGCCACGACCAAGGCCAGTCTGGTGCTTTGGTACTTTATGCACCTTAAGTATGAAAAGAAACTTTTTAAGCTCATGTTGCTAGTGCCGATCATCACGCTGCTGGTGATCTTGGGACTCACATTTCTTGATATTTGGTTCAGATAGGAGACGAGCATGGTAACTGGTTGGGCAACTTTATGGAACACGACGGATAACGCCTTTTACTTCATTATGGCGATCTCTGTTATCCTTCTCGTCGGGATTATGGGGACGATGCTTTATTTTGTTTTTCGCTATTCCAAAGAAAGAAATCCTCAGGCCGAGAATATTGCAAGCAGTGTTCCCTTGGAAATTCTCTGGACCGTTATCCCCACACTCATTGTTCTCGCCATGTTCTGGGTGGGATGGAAAGGTTTTATTTATAAGCGAACAGTTCCCGCCGGTTCGATGCAAGTCAAAGTTGTAGGGCGAATGTGGTCCTGGTCCTTTACCTATGAGAACGGAAAGAAATCGAGTGTGCTTAAGCTGCCCTATAACAAACCGGTCAAACTTTTAATAACTTCGCAAGATGTTCTTCATAGCGTTTTTATTCCCGCCTTCAGAGTGAAGGAAGATGCCGTTCCCGGAAAAGAGACCTATCTGTGGTTTCTTCCCGACCAAATGGGAAAATTTGATGTTTTTTGCAGTGAATTTTGCGGCGCCGGCCATGCTGATATGATCACAAAGGTTGAAGTGGTGAGTGAAGAAGAATTCAAAACCTGGCTGCAAGCAACGGAGACGGCCACCGCCGCGACTGATGGAAAAGTTTCCCTTCCCGTGATGGGGGAGCGGTTGGTGCGCGAGAAAGGTTGCTTGGCCTGCCATAGCACCGATGGCACCGCGAGAGTCGGCCCAAGCTTTAAGGCCCTTTGGGGCAAGAAAGAAACGGTGATCAGAAATGGCGTCGAAGTCCAGGTTGTGATTGATGAGGAACATATTCGACTGCAACTCTTTCAACCTGAAAAAGATCGGGTCAAAGGTTTTCCGCCCATGATGCCATCTCAAAAAGGTTTAGTTAACGACGATGAGGCCCGCGCCATCATTGAATATTTAAAAACGCAAAAATGAAAATGCTAAAAAAATATTTGGTCCTGTGCAAAGCTGGAATTTCGATCCTGGCGGCGTGCTCGGCGGCCACAGGATATTTGTTATCACCCGGGAACAGTTGGAGTCTTTTTTTCCTCACCTTGTTGGGCGTGTATATTCTTGCTTCCGGTTCTTCGGCGCTCAATCAATGGCAAGAGTGGCAGACCGATGCGTTGATGAATCGAACAAAGTCGCGCCCCATTCCCAGCGGCAAGATGACTCCGACTCACGCTTTTATCACCGCCGTCCTTCTCATCTTCGTGGGCCTGGTGATCTTGCAGATGATCAGCGAGGGAAATGCCACCGTCCTCGGAGCTTTGGCGGTTCTTTGGTATAACGGAATCTATACGCCACTCAAAAAAAAGACCGCCTTCGCTGCCGTTCCGGGCGGAGTCGTGGGAGCGCTTCCGCCTGCCATTGGTTGGATTACCGGTGGTGGTTCTATTTCCGATCCGCGAATTTTGGCCCTTGGTCTTTTTTTGTTTGTTTGGCAAATTCCGCATTTCTGGCTTTTGCTCTTAAAGTATGGCGACGAGTATCACCATGCTGGTTTTCCCACTCTGACTCAGACCTTTGGCACTCGTCAGGTCGCCAGACTAACCTTCACTTGGATTGTCGCCACCGTGGCGGTGAGTTTTGTCCTTCCACTTTTTGATGTTGTTCCACCTCTGTATTTTATTGTGACGATTGGCCCGGGTGTTGTGTGGTTGTTTTATAGCGCTCTCAAGCTGCTGAAGAGTGACCTCCTCTCTGTCGCCTGGAAAAAAACCTTTCACGTCATCAACGCCTACCTGCTGCTGGTGATGGTGGCGTTCTCGCTCTTAAGAGTATTTTAGTTACGTCTCTGATCAGATAGAGAATCAAGCTCGTGAGTCAAGATGGCCAAAAACCTGTCCGTTTCTTCGATGTGTGGGTAGTGGGCCGATTCTTCAAACTGCAGCACTTCGAGTGAAGAAAAGCCTTGTCGCAAGAGTGACAATTCTTTTTCTTGTGAGATGACGATATCGTGTTTTCCAAAAATGGCCAGGGCCGGTACTGAGGAGTTTTTTAAATTGCTGGCAAAAAATGAGCGGCGAACGCCGAAAAAAGAATCGAGGTCAACGCCAAACCCCGGTTCCGCATAAAAAGACAGAAAGCTTCCCATACGTTCTTTATTCATCCAATAGTAATTAAAAAGACGTGGATTTTGTGCCGCCAAGGCAAAACCATTTTCAGTATTGGCATCAAATTTTCCCGTATAATTTGCTAAAATATTTTCAAGTTCCAGCGAGCGCTCATCCTTGAACTCCTGAAAATCCATCATTGTAAATTGGAAAATATTGCGGTCGGCATCGGCCGGTGAAAGGTCTGAGGAGATGATGATAACTCGCGCCAGTTTTTCGGGGTGTCTTTGCGTCAGGTAACAAACAGGATTGGCACCAAAAGAATGGCCCATCAGAACAATAGGTTCTCCGGAATAATTGGCGAGTAAAAACTGTTCTGCACACTCAAGATAATTTTGAAAAGCGTTTTGTGCTTTAAAGGTCTGGCCTTGTGGTCTTAGCAAGGAAGGTTCATTCCATAACAAAAGTTCAATTCCAGATTCACGCAAACGATTGAGTAAAACGTTTTTTTCCGGATTGGAGTTGAAACCGGGGCCGCCGTGATAATAAAGAATTTTCATCTAAACTGCTCCTGAGGATTTAGAAAACTTTAACTTTGGGTAAATTTTGTCCCAAAGAACCTTTTTTGGAAATAAACTACAATAAATTCTCTATCACCGCGCTGGATCGAATGTCCACCATTTTACAGGAGAGACCTCTATGGGCGTGTACAGTTTGGAATCGGCCGCAGAGGCCTCACGTCTCGAAGAACAGGCCTATCGTGACAATTACTCAATAGAGAACGAATTTCGCAACTTTAGCTTTGATCCGGACGAACGGGTTATGGATGCTGGTTGCGGTACGGGAGTCTTATCGCGATACCTTGTCGAGCACTTTGGGGTAAAGCATGTCGAAGCGCTGGATTATTCTGACCTACGCTTAAAACAAGCGCGCGACCTCTTGAAGGGTAAAAGCAAGAAAGCGATTCATTTCATGCAGCAGGATTTGAGTCAACTGGACCCCCGGTTCTATGGGAAATACGATACCGTGATCTGTCGCTATGTGATCGAGCATATGGCCGAACCGCTGCTTGCCTTGCAAGGTTTACAGAAGGCGCTTAAGAAAAATGGACGTTTAATCGTTGTGGAGCTGGATGGTGTTTTCACCAATCTTTATAGTGAAAACGTCCTTTTCAACCACTATCTGGAAGAATTCAAAAGAAAGATTCACTTTGATTTGAATATTGGAAAAAAGGTGCCTAACTATTTAAAACGCGTAGGACTTTCTCACATTGAATGGGATGTAACCTTGATCAAAAGTCAGGGAAAAACTTTGCAGGAAGAGCGTGAAAATACCGTGCAACGCTTTCGTTCACTGCGGGATTTTTTCACCGAGATTTTTGGCCAAGCGGAAAAAAGTGATGAATTTATGCAGCTTTATCTTGAAGAAATGGGCCGGCCGGAAAATACTCTGGTTTTTAACAAATATATTTGTACAGGGAAAAATTGTGGCCCAGTTTCATCTGCCTAAAACGCCGAAAGAAGTTTTTAAGCTTGGTTTCAAAGACTGGATTTTGTATAATGGGCTGATCACTTTTTTTAAGGCCACAGGACGCTGGAAATACCCCGCGCGCGCCAGTGGCGCATTAGAAACCATGACCACCTTGGACAAGGTGTATTGGCTTTACAAAACCATCTATCCCGTCAAAAAGGCCGAGCGGGGGTTGGGTTTGGAAGAATTCTTTGCGCAACAAAAGAACTTTCAATGGGAGCTGCCTCAAGGGTTTCGGGCAAAAAGCGAACTGACATTTTCCGCCGTCGGCGATCTCATCACCCATGAATATCTTGCGAATTCCGGGCAAGAGCTTTATTCGGAAGTTTCCGATCTTATTTTTGGTACTGATATTTCCATGGCGAATTTGGAATGCGTGCTTTATCCCAAGGCCAGTGGCAATTTTGAATTTGACACACGCTCCGGCCCTCCACTTTATTACGATGCCGACACTTTTAAGATTGTAAAAGGTCACGGCCAGCGACAATTTTCTTTTATGGCCACGGCCTGCAATCACAGTCTGGATTTTGGTGAAGAAGGAGTCGTGTCTACCATCCAGGCGTTGCATGAAAACAATATTGCCTTTCATGGGACCAACACAAAAAAAGATGATGCCGGCAAGGCCACCTTGATTGAAAAAAATGGAATAAGAATCGGTTTGATCTCCCATACGCTAGGGTTAAACGCTCGCACGCCACCACAACATAATCCTCTGATCGTCAATTGCACCCAGCTCAACGATGGGCCGGACATTGATCTTGCATTGATGCAAACGCAGATTGACTATTGTCGAGAGCAAAAAAGCGATGCCATTATCGCTCACTTGCACTGGGGCATGGAGCATGAATTGTATCCAAGACATGAGCAAATTGAGTTAGGGCATCATCTGGCAGAGGTAGGAGTGGATGTCATCATCGGCCATCATCCCCATGTCATTCAGCCTGTGGAATTTTATCGCACCAAAAAAAATCCCAAGCGCGTCGTTCCGATCTATTACTCTCTTGGAAACCTGATTAACTCTTTTTCGGCCGATTATCTTTGTGAAAGCCTGGTGGCGCAATTCACTCTCGCCAAGGGAAGTGAGGGGACTTATGTGAAAGTGGCCTCCAGCACCATGGTTCGTCAGAGTGTGGACGGTGACAAAAAAGTGATTAAACTTTCACCGTTTTATCCAGCATGATTTTGATCGCCTTCACGGCGGCGATGAATTTTTCGTCATTTTTGTAGTGATCCCACAAATCATTGATGACTAATTCTTTTTTGGATGGTTCAAAATTGTATCTAAACATGGCATCGATAAAGGCATCTCCTACAATAATCAAGGAAGCTAATTTTGAAATTTGCCATGAGTGCAGACCTTTTGGATAACCACTTCCATCTGGATTCTCATGATGCTGGATGATGATGGCGGCGACATCCTTCGGAATGAAATCCATTTTCGCCTCATTGATGATGGCGGCCATGGCCTCAGGATGATTCCTGATGGCAAATGAGAGCTGGTCGAAGGGTTTTTCCCGCAAGGCCTTGAGCTCGGCATTATTGAGCAGAATGTCTCGGAGCATGACCGCCAGACACATTTTTTCCCTGACGGCCGAATTGCTCCAGTCAAAAGTTTCCAGCATGCCTGTCACGGTCCAGGCCAAAAGGGTATTGCGCATATAAGCGCTGTGACACTTGTCTTTGAATTCCTTGAAAAAATTAAAAACATTGGGCTGCTCAGAGATGAGCTCAAGCGATTTCTTGGACACTTCTTTGGCGATGATGGCGACATCTTCGCTCATCCCAATGCGCGTGAGAGAGTCTTGAACCATCTCATAACCATCGCTTAAATTTTTGACCTTTTTCTCTTTGGGCAAGGCCTTATCGCCAAAGGTTTTTTCCAGGTCCTGACGCATGGTATTTAGAAAAATGACGTAGTCTTCTTTGTTGGCGTAGATGTACTGGATGCCTTTTTCGGCGTATTTTGCGACGACGTCTTTGACATTACCTCCCTGCTTTTCCAGCTTCACCACCTTGTTGTCTGATAATTGAAGGTAAATATCAAAAGGGATATTGTCACCAT
>JAHFAA010000097.1:10296-10904 GCA_023250775.1 Bdellovibrionales bacterium | reverse complement strand
CATACACGTTTTTAATAAGTGATAAAGTTTCGCTGATGCACTGATGCATATCGACATTCTCAATTTGATCAAGGTCCTGCCTTGCATAGATTCTAAGCCCATTAACAATCTTGGAAATTCTTACTGTCGCATTTTCAATTTTTACGATTGAAACAAGATTCTCTTGTGCGAAGAGATCCATGCCCTTTGCTTTTCTTTTCAGTAATTCCGCATACCCAGAAATGATCGCCAAAGGATTGTTGATCTCATGCGCGACACCTGCCGCCAACGTGCCGATTGAGGCGAGCTTTGATGAATGAATGAGCTGGGCCTGGAGTTTCTTTTTTTCCACTGCCGCCAGCTCGCGTTCGGTGACATCGCGAAAGAAGGCAAGATGATGTTTTCGGTTTTCTATGCACTCTGCACTTGCATTGACTTCTGCATGCATGATTTCCCCGTTTTTCCGTAGGAAGGGGATTGCCGCAGGCGCCTGTCTGACCCCCGTTGCTGTTCTTTTGAATCCCTCAAGGATTAAAGGAAGTGCATCTTTTGGATGAAGCTCCGACACATTCAAAGTTTTTAATTCCCCAAGGGTATACCCCAACATCTGACACATGGCCGGGTTAGCA
>JAHFAA010000097.1:422-10286 GCA_023250775.1 Bdellovibrionales bacterium | reverse complement strand
CAACAATCATGATGCCATCGGAGCCTGCATTAAAAAGAAGACGGAAATGTTCTTCGCTTTTTTGCAGCGCCATTTCTGTTCGTTTAAGCTCTGTGATGTCGGTGGCAAAAACCGAGACCCCGATGATTTCACCCGTCTTTGCATAGATGGGGAAATGGTTAACGTCAAAATAGCGCTGAGTTTCGATGGCCTCCCCTGATAAGACTGAAACATGCACATTTTCGCCAAGAAGGGCGCGGTCAAGATTTACTTTCGCACTTTTCCAATCTTCAAGCACGGTGTGAAATTTTGAAAATCGGCCACCAATTTTGATCTCCACACCATAGAGCGCTTTCATGGCCTCAGCATGAGCGTGATTAAAGCAAGTATAGCGATAATCGCAATCAAGCGAAAAAATTGGATTGGGCGAGCTTTCCACCAAGGCCTTGCAGTGCGATGGCGGAAATAACTCTTCCAATCTCTTTTGCGAATCACGCATAATTAAAATTTCATCAACTCCGCTTCAGTCAAGGGAATGACTTGATCCGCGGTTTTTTTGTAACCTGTTTCTTTTTTCTTAGGTGCGCTTTTGTTGGAATCGTGCCGGACGGCAGGCGCAGCATGAGCGAGTTTCAAATGGGGTTGTGGCGCCTGATGATGACCTGTTTCATTCCCCAGCGAAAACTGACCAACCATCTGCGCGAGTTCTTCCGCCTGACCATTAAGTTCCTCGGCCGCACTGGCGGATTCTTCTGACAAAGAGGCGTTGGTCTGAGTGACCTTGTTCATCTCTGAAACTGCACCGTTAATCTGCTCAATTCCTTTCGATTGTTCATTGGTGGCCGCGGCCACTTCGGCAATCAGCTGCGCCACTTTTCGAGCGCCCTCAACAATCAGTTTTAAAATTTCACCGACTTGATTTGACACCGCCACACCGTTGGCAGCATTGCCTTGAGATTCTTCGATCAGGGCGGAAGTATTTTTCGCCGCCTGAGCACTTCTTTGTGCCAGATTGCGCACCTCTTCCGCTACGACGGCGAAACCTTTGCCAGCTTCACCTGCACGAGCAGCCTCAACCGCAGCATTTAAGGCCAGCAAGTTGGTTTGAAAGGCGATCTCATCAATCGTCTTGATGATTTTGGCAGTTTGATCGGCCGAGGTTTTTATCTTACCGATGGCATCCGCCATTGCCGTCATTGATTGATTACCCTTTTCGGCATCCTTTTTGGCGGTCTCTGCCAG
The DNA here is from genome assembly GCA_023250775.1 of Bdellovibrionales bacterium. GTDB lineage: Bacteria > Bdellovibrionota > Bacteriovoracia > Bacteriovoracales > Bacteriovoracaceae > GWA2-49-15. The sequence goes on along the minus strand of JAHFAA010000097.1, from coordinate 9,065 downwards.
AATATTGGCTTGATTCGCATTGTCTAAGTTTTGTTTTACCATGGAAGTCATTTCTTCCAAGCTGCTAGAAATTTCTTCTAAGGAAGACGCCTGCTCATTGGCACCTTGGGACAGATTCTGAGCACCACCAGAAATCTGAGTGCTGGCGGAACCAACTTGTTCCACAGATTCCGAAACCTGAATAAGAGCATTGTGCAAATTCATGACGGCATTGTTGAGATTGGTTTTGATCAAAGCGTGATCACCTTGATAATCTCCGACGACTCGAACCGTCATGTCACGGTCACTGACTTTCTGAAGAACCTGAGCGGCCTCATTGATGGGTTTCAAAACAGCATCAAGAGTTTTATTAACCCCGACAACAACATCTCTAAATTCAAAATTTGTTCCGGCCTCATCACCTCTGACATCAAGCTTACCTTCCACTGCAGCCTGGGTAAGTTTCTTCGCCTCACTTAAAAGAAAATTCACGGTACCGGCGATATTCTTGGTAAATACAATCCCCATGGCCAACATCATGAACAGAATGGTTCCTAGAATCACCAAGATCTTTTTCATGGCCGCCGATGCTTCAATGTCAGTGTTGTCATCATGGACCTTAGCAACTTTTTCCAAGGTCTCAGAAAACTCGCTTAAGACTTTCTGCACTTCTGCACGTGCGATATCAAATTCTCCTTCAAGAACTATTGCAGTGGCCTCGACATCTTTTTCCTGATCGGCCAATTCTAAAACCTTATTACTGATTGTAAGATAATTCCCAAGCACGACGTCTAAGTGATCTATAATTTTTTTTATTTCTTCTTCGATGACAACTTTTTTCAGTTCCGCCGTCCCTTCCCGGACGGCGGCAAATCGCTGCTCTAACTTTTCACGATTCTTTTTTCTTTGAACAGCATTGTTTGAAAGGATCGAATCACGTACGTTAGCGGCATGACGCTGAAAGTTTTCCACAACTCTCGTTGCGTGGATCAATGGAACAGTATAATGATCAAAGAATTCTGAAGCACGTTCTTCGGCATCAAAGAGCGCCCGATAGCCGATACCGCCCATTAGTCCCACCAATAATCCAATAAAGACAAAAGAAAAGATAATTTTTCTAGCAATTTTCATATTCTTAAACATATTCAATCTCCAAATATTTATGCACTTTCTGATTCTGTTTCTGTTTCTGTTGCAGCATGGTCATTCGTCACAGACAAAACCGCATGGGTTTCCATACAGGTTAGGATTTTATCGATATCGAGAAGAATCTCGACTTTGTCCCCGACTTTTCCGATGCCCAAAATAAAATTGGTATCCACATTTGAGCCAAAGGATGGAGGAGGCTCGATATTGCTTTGAACAATGTCAAGGACCTCAGAGACCTCATCCACTAAAATTCCAATGGTGAGGGAGGAATTTTTTTCTGCTATCTGAACGACAATAATGCAAGTTTTCTCTGTATCCGCCATGGGATCAAGAGCAAATTTTTCACGCATATTGATAACAGGAATGAGTTTGCCGCGTAGATTAATAATTCCTCGGATGAAGCTTGGCATCTTCGGCACTTTGGTAATACACATCATGCCGATAATTTCCTGGACCTTCAAAATTTCCAGACCGTATTCCTCAGAGGCCAGTTTAAAGGTGAGATATTTTCCCGCCTTGGCCCTGATCTTGGGTATTTTACTTATTTCTTCCACGTTGACTGACTCCTTGTTGGTGGTTTTTTTTGATGACGCATTGATGGAGACTCAATCTATTATCGGAGAGTCCGAAAACGCTTCAATTCGTAGAATTACTTGTTTTTTTATTGAGGCAGAAGAGGCAGGTAGTTTTACGTATTTCCACATTCAGAATTAAAAAGAGAACGAATCAGATCAGGAATATTTTTACATTTCATTTTTTTCAAAATTTCTCTGCGATGTCCTTCCACTGTTCGCACACTGATCCCGAGCTTCGTTGCAATTTCCTTATTGCGAGAACATTGAGCGAGTAAATTTAAAACTTCCTGCTCTCGTTTTGAGAGTTGTTCGAGTGATTCAGGGCGGATTAGCTCCTGCTTATTCAAGGGGGACGCAACTCTTTCATCGATATACTTCTGTCCTTTTGCCACCATACGAATCGCCATGCTCAAGAGTTCGACCGGTGAGTCCTTGATGACATAACCTTTGGCACCAAGTTCGAAAAATTTCTGTGCATACTCAGGTCTCGTGTGCATAGTCAGAACCAAAATTTTAATTCCTGGATAGCTTTCACGCACTATCTTGGCCATTTCCAGACCGTTCATGTTCGGTAAAGTAATATCGAGCAGAATAACATCAGGCCCAAGAACCTTGATCTGTTGCATGGCCTCTACGCCATCACCCGATTCTCCAACAATTTTGAATTCAGGATCAAGTGCAAGTCTGGCCTTAATCCCTTCGCGAAAAACCGGATGGTCATCAACTAATAAGACTTTCACTGTTTCTTGCATCATCATAAACTTCCTTCACATCCGGCCGAGCTATCGGGGCGCGTACAACGATTTTTGTCCCCTGACCTTGTAAGGTCTCGAATACAACCTTGGCACCAATGGCAGTCGCACGCTCTTTAATATGCATTAATCCAAGCCCTGATTTCGTCTTCAAACTTGCTCTCAATTCGCCGGGCGATTTTTGATTAAAGCCTTTTCCATTATCAGAAATGACGAGTTCTATTTCAGGGCCACAGTAAGAATAATTGAAAGTTACTTTCGTCGCTCCCGAATGTTTTTCAATATTGTTCAAGGTTTCCTGAGCAATTCTAAACAGGGCGAGTTCGGAGGTTCGCGCGACTCTCATAGGACTGGCCTGGATATTTTGCTCAATGATGATGCCCGCCCTCATTTGCAAATCGGAACATAGCGACTGGAGGGCGGTGGAAAGGCCAAGATGATCCAAAATACTCGGTCGCAAGTTGTGAGTAATCCTGCGGACTTCATCGATGGTGGTCATCATCGAATTCACCATATGCGAAAGAGTGGAATTTGTACTGGCTGCAGCACGCAGCTCGTGGACAATGACACCCAAATCTTGAATAACACCTTCATGAATTTCTTTGGCAATCCGTAGACGTTCTATTTCCTGGGCGTCGATAACCTCATCAACATATGTTTTTAATTCGTTCTCAAGCTGTCTGCGCAGAACAATTTCCTGATCAATAATCCCACCAATCCATTTTGAAACAATGGAGACAAAGGCCACCATTACAGGGATAAAAATGAGATCAACCAAAATTGCCTTATTGACCTCCCCCATCCCGAACCTTGGAACAACATTCAAAGCAACATGGATTATGCCACAGAGTAAAGACAGAGGAATAAAGGCACGCAAGAGGCGAGAACGCACATTCATGCCAACCAGAGGGCGAATAAGATATCCCTCTTCACCAATGGCCATGATCAAACCTGCTCCCAGACAACAAAAAGCAAGCACAGTGGGTAACGCCACAGGGGATATTGCTGTTCCATACAGAAAGGGCGGAGGTTGTAGATAACTGACACCAATGGCGACGGCGCAAATGAGGACGGCAGAAGAAAGGATCGTAATTGCATTGGAAAAGATTTTATTTCTCTTCTTAATAAATAATAAAAGCAATGCCAATCCAGAAAGACAAAATCCCAACCCAGCGACAGGAGACATCCGACAAGAAGAAGAAAGATCAAGAGGAAAATTAAAATGTAGGAACAAGCTCAGTGCATCCGCCAGTCCCAAACTTCCGATTAAAATCGAAATGATCACCGCCCTGAGCTTTGCCGCCCTTGATAAACGCTCGACCGTGAAAGTTAGCAAGAGCGATCCGCCAATGATAAATAAAATCGCGGTCAGAGGCGCCATGAGAACATAGTTTGATCGAAAGCTGGCCAGGAGTGGATAATCAAATTTCCAACCAAATAGGCCAAGCGACCCAAACAATGTAGTTGCGAGTCCTAAATATTTTGTCCAACGTTTTAAGAGAATCCTACTCGGCCCTAGTACTTCCATACCGAATACAGACTAAAATGAAATGCAGAAGAATACTGTAAGAAACTTTCTTTCAAGTATTAATACGTATTATGCTCAGGTAATCATCGACTTATTTGCTCTATAATTCCTGGTCATAACATCTACAACTTGAAGACAATCCTTGCTGATCAATTACCTTTTTTCCCAAACTTTCCAATTTTGAACAAGGAGCCAATATTAGCACTGCGCTCAACAATCGGTTCAATTTCTGAATGGGCACAACTAAAAAGAGTGGTCACTCCGGGGCCGTGGCCAGCAAAAAAACTATCACTGTGAATGATAATACCAATCGTGATAGCTCCCCTTTTAAATGAAGGGCCAAAAGAATTCTCGTGATCGAGAATTGCGACAAAATCGCCAAACCTGAGTTGATCGATTTTATATTTTTGAACTGAAGCGTGATCACTGGTCATAATATCGTAATCGCCGGTGTATGAATCAATTGAACCCAGGCCTGACCCCATACACTCAGCGGGAACGATGGTGGTTACAGGAATCCCAAGCTTCCCATTTTTCAGTTCTTTAATTTTCATCTTGCTCAAAAGTTCCGGCGAGACACTGGTTAATTTAATCGTCGGGTAATCAATAAGCTTGAGTCCCTGTCCGTGAGTATGAATCATTATTTTATCATCATAAGTCATCTTCTCTTTGACCTTGCGTGGAAAATCAACAATGAGATTTTCGGCACCACCATGATGTCCGATAACTCTGCCAATTTTTCCTTTGGCCTTCCCAGAGAGAATCACCGCCTTATTACCGCTACAGCTAAAGTACTGAAGTGTAGGATTTGGAAATTCTGTCTGCTTTCCAGGGTTGCCGGAACAACTGACCCCAGGCTCCAAATGATCACCTTGATATCCGAAGGCAGAATCGCCTATTTCTAAATTGAGTGTGATTCCACCAACACCGGGAAGGTTAAACGGTTTTCCATCATGCCCGGTATAGGAAATGCTCTGGCGTTTGCTGGCCGGCATCGGCTGCCACTGAACTAAGACTTCAACAATTTTATTTTCGTTTGTTTTAAGCATAGTAACCTCTCTTATACAGAGAAGTTACCAGCTTTTTTATTATCCGTATCCTAAAATTTATAAGAGAAGGTGACTCGCACTATTTCATCGGTCTTAGGTTTAGCAGTGGTAACTGTACTTTTCTGAGCACTATATCCGACTCGCTCAAGATTTGGGATTACATGGAAATTCTCACTGTCTTTGTAATCAGCACCAATGATCATCAAATTATATTTCGTCGCATTGGCATTGGTGGTGACATAGTAGAGATTTGCCGTGCTGGCCGAGGCATCAGTCTCGGCCTGTACCATGTCATAGCGTGCAAAAGCTGACCACGTTTCAGTAAGCTCCTTTACCGCGAATGCTGAAAGCACATTTCTCTTGAGGTCATCAGTTGCAACACCTGCGGTCTGAGTCTTTAGCTTATAGGTGGCGTATTGCGCCCCAAAACGCAGACGATTCATTTTGTAGGCAACAAAAAGCTGATTGATCGTGGTGTCAGTCAGACCTTTGAAAGAATTTTTTTTGTCGTAATAAAGTTCAATAAGAAGATCTTTTATGGGAGCGGCACCTAATGAACCTGAAAATTCTTTATATTTGTCTGTTTCACGATTGAGCTTCGAACCATTGCCATACAGGACGTGATAGAGCAATTTTTTTTCCATAAAAGAACCTTTTGCGGCGATGCCACCATCAACCGACCCAACCCATCCCAAGAGGTCTGTCGGAGTTTTTTCAACATCACGATATCCCCAAGTCGATTCGACCGAAGCAAAGGCGGGAGTCCCGACAATCCCGATTGAAAGCGCATGATCACCCATTTTTCGAGTGATGTTGGCCTGCTTTACAAAAGAGGCCATGCCTGCAGAAAACTGCCCTGAACCACTGCCGACTGTTGAGGTGTTCGCCTCTAACTGGACTTTCGCGCTATGATTCTCATCCAAAGCACTATCAAAGTTTAAATAGATACGACGAAGATCAAGCCCATGCTGGCCATTATTGGAGGCCGTGTCTGTATGTTCGTTCCAATAATAATCACCAAAGAACAAGGTTGAGACTTTCATCTCTGACGCAAAACTGCTTAAAGCGCACAAGGCAAGCAGAACCAAAAATAAATTCCTTCTCAACATAAAACTCCTCCGCTATTTGTTATTAAAACCCGCAATACTTGGATTGTGACGAACGATTGTGCCTTCTTTCATATAAATCAAATCTTCAGAAATATTTGTGCAATAATCGGCAATTCTTTCAAGCATCCGACCGGCGGAGAAATAATTAATATAGACAGCAACTCTGTTGGGGTCTTCTTTTATTGCTAGAAAAATTGCCTGATACATATGGCGATTCATCTCATCAATAATGTGATCTTCTTTGATAATCTGTCGTGCAAGTACAACATCTGTCGCAAACAGCGCCTTCATGGTATTTCTCATCATGCGTACCGCTTCGTTTGACATGGCATTCAAATCAAAGGGAAGCATGACTCTTTCTTCCTTCGCAATATAGATTGTTCTTTTGGCGACATTCACCGCCAGATCAGCGATGCGTTCAAGATCGTTGTTAACTTTAATGACACCGATTAAAAACCTCAGGTCGTGGGCGACAGGCTGATGGAGGGCCAGCACCTTCAAGCATGCCTCTTCGATATCCACCTCTTTTTCATTCACGTACTGATCCATACTGACAATTTTTACCGCCTTTTCCGTATCCCGCGTTTCGAGAGAAATGACCGATTGAACCACAATGTCCTCGACATAAGCGGCCAAGGACAGGACTTCTCTGCGAATTTTTTCCAACTCCAATTCCAAATGTCGTGCCATATTTTCCTTCAATCAGCCAAAGCGGCCGGTAATATAATCTTCAGTTTGCTTATTTTGGGGACGAGTAAAAATATTTTGGGTGACATCAAACTCCACCATTTCTCCTTCGTAGAAGAAAGCGGTGTAATCTGAAACACGAGCGGCCTGCTGCATGTTGTGGGTGACGATCACAATAGTATATTCGTTTTTTAAGACACTGATCAGTTCCTCAATACGTGAAGTTGATTTAGGGTCAAGGGCAGAGCAAGGCTCATCCATCAAAATAACATCCGGCCCCATGGCCAATGCTCTTGCAAGACATAGTCTCTGCTGTTGTCCACCGGATAAATTAGTTCCTAACTCATGCAAACGGTCTTTAACTTCATCCCATAGAGCGGCCTTTCTCAGCACATCTTCCACTAATTCTTCTAAATTTTGATTCTTGCCATGAATTTTTGGGCCCCAGGTAATATTATCGAAGATTGATTTTGGAAAAGGGTTTGGTCTTTGAAAAACCATGCCGATTTGAGATCGGATCAACATGGGATCAGTTTTCATCACATCCCTACCACCATACTGGATTTGTCCGGTCATTTTAAAACTAGAAACAAAATCATTCATGCGATTAATGGAGCGAAGCAGAGTGCTCTTTCCACAACCACTCGGCCCAATAATGGCGGTGGCCTTCTTCTTATAAATATCCAGCGAAATATTTTTGACTGCCTCTTTTTTGCCATAGAAGATACTGACATCTTTTGCCGACACAACCACGTGTTCAGGCGGAAGCACAATTTGCTCAGGTTCTTTTAGAACTATCTCGGTGTGGAAATAAGATTTTAAATCATGAGCAAGTAAGGTCATAGGCGGAACCTTTTTTGGTAGTGGTCGCGAATGATAATGGCCACTAGATTTAAACTTAAAAGAATCAGGAGTAAGACGATAATCCCTGTCGCCGCTATTTGATGGAACGCTTCTTGAGGCCTTCCGGCCCAATTATAGATTTGAATGGGCATGACGGTGAACTCAGACTTTATATTTTCCGGCACGAAGGACACGTAGCTTAAGGCGCCAACAATAATCAAAGGGGCCGCTTCTCCAAAGGCCCGACCAAGAGCGAGAATTACGCCTGTTAAGATCCCAGGAAGCGCAACCGGGAGGACATGACCAAAAATTACCTGATACCTAGAGGCGCCGAGAGCGTAGGCGGCCTCTTTCAAACTTAAAGGAACGGAACGAATGGACTCTCGCGCTGAAACAATAATAACGGGCATCACAAGCAAGGCCATGGTAAGCGAACCTGAGATGACGCTTTGACCTTGCTTTAATCCTCTGACAAATATAGCCAACCCCAAAAGTCCATAAACAATTGAGGGAATGCCTGCCAAATTGGAAATATTTAATTCAACCAAACTCCAAAATTTGTTTTTTGAAGCATATTCTTCCAGAAAAATTGCCGAGCTTACTCCGAAAGGGACGGCGATAAAGGCCGTTACTCCAATGAGCCAGAGCGAACCAAAAATCCCGGCCTTCATACCGCAGCGAGCGGGAAAGCGTGATTGAAAGTTTGAAAAGAAAGCAGGTTTAAGAAAAACCATTCCTTCTAAAACCGTGTGATACAAAAGTAGTCCAAGGGCACAAATTCCGACAAGGGTTGCAACACCACAAAATATTTTAAACAATATTTCCATCGTCTTTCTTGATGTAATATTGTTTTTCATAACTTTTTCCTGTTACTGATCATGATTCTGTGACCAACATAATTTAAGGAAAAGGTCATGACGAATAAAAGGGCGGCAACAGCATAGCTTGTGAGATATTCAATTCCGCCTGCTG
>JAHFAA010000097.1:0-377 GCA_023250775.1 Bdellovibrionales bacterium | reverse complement strand
AACAATATAGGAAGTCATGGTTTGAATACTGTTTAAAGGATTCAGTGTCATCTGTGGATTTGAGCCGGAGGCCAGAGTCACCGCCATGGTCTCCCCGATAGCGCGGGAAATTGCCAAGATAAAAGCGGCCATGATTCGTGGAAAGGCGGTAGGAAAGATAACCCCTCTGATAACTTCAAAAGGTGTTGTACCAAGAGCAAATGCGCCATGCTTTAAACTTTGCGGCACGCTCAAAAAAGCATCATCCGCAAGAGATGCAACCATCGGAAGGATCATGATTCCCACGACGATGGAGCCGCTCAAAGCATTAAAGACCTCAATGTCGGGGGTGACCATTTTCAATAATGGTGTCACAAAGGTAAGGGCAAAGTATCCGT
>JAHFAA010000096.1 GCA_023250775.1 Bdellovibrionales bacterium | reverse complement strand
CTTCCGCAGGGACGCGAGTCTGTATAAATAATCATGAGATATGGTTGTCATTGTAGAGCTTTCCAAAAATAGGTAAAAGTTGCTCAGCCTGACTATCGCCCCAAAGAATATAGCTAATTTTGTTGGTGTCGTTACCGATCACCAGAGAATAACCTGTTATGGCGTTTGGTAGATTAGATTGCGACAAGCGCTGCGAAGGTGCCCCGATATCACCGTATGTTTCATCTTTGAAAAATCGGTTTTCATGACTAAAAATTATGCTCTCTTTGAAAATTCCAAGGGTCGCAAATGCAGCAATGGAAAAGCTGATAATAATAAAAAATAATAAAAGAGACTTCCCGTTTGGAATAATCGTTTTTTTTCGCACTGGATATTCCACGTATCGATAGGTGCCAATCGAGATAAACAAAGTCGATAAAAAAAGTACAAGGGTTCCGCAAAATGGGTAGCTCAATTTGAGATATTCGAATAACACATCACTCAGATACAAATAATATACGTGCAGAGGCCAATGCCAGAGATATAGAGGATATGAAATTAGCCCAATATAGACTAACCATCTGGTAGATAACAGCTTATTAAAATAGTTAGTCTCAGGCGAACTGATCACCACAAGAAATGAACCAACGCAAGGAATGAGCGCCAAATAACCAGGAAATAATGTCTGAGTCGTGTAGACAAAGATAGGCAATATTAGGAACACGGCGGATGCCATTGTTAAGAGATATTTCTTTGTACTTGAATTAATTCTGAGTTGCTTTATCGAGGCGGCATATGCCCCAAGAAGAAGTTCAAAAGCTCTTGTTGGCAATAGATAAAACGAGAGCATTGGAAATTTTGGTGTTAGGGTAATGGCCAGCACGAAGGAGATTGAGAAAAGTAATATTATTACCAGTTTTCTTTGAAGTTTATATTTGTAAAGGAAGAGTAGTAAGATCGGCCAGACTAGGTAAAATTGTTCTTCGATGGCCAATGACCAAGTATGCAAGAGCGGCTTTGAAGTTGCGCCAATGTCAAAATAAGCATCTTCCCGCCAGAAGAGAAAGTTGGAAGAAAAAATGGACAGAGTGAGTAAAGATTTTGCGAAATGGTTAAAGGATGAAAAATCTTTAAATAGGTAAAATAGAAATATCGTCGAGAGAACGACCAAAAGTAAAGCGGGATATATTCGTCTAATGCGTCTTTCGTAAAAATTAAAGAAAGAAAATTCGTTCAACTCGAAGTCTTTATAGAGCATACCTGAGATTAGATAACCAGAAATCACAAAAAATATATCAACTCCGACGTACCCACCAGAAAAACCAGGAACAGAAAAATGATAGAAAATAACGGAAAGAACAGCGACCGCTCTTAATCCATCAATGTCTTTTCTATATTGACCAGAGATTGAGAGAGGCATTTTTCCTTGATAAACTCATGCGGTTAATAAATACCCTTAGCTGTGGGATGTTATAACAGAAATCGAAAAAAAGAAATTGGATAGTGTCATCAGTCCCCTAAAATTTACGTTGAGTAGGTTCCGTGCGGCCATAGCGATAGAGCGCATAATCTGGATAGTAGGGCTGATCATTTGATTTCCAAATAATTTTCTCAAGATGGTATCCCAATTTTTTCATTCTCTCTATTCCTTCTTCGTTCGTCTCATAGATCGTTACGCTTCTCGGATAAAATTTTTCACCAAATTCTATCATTCGCGAATCATACAGCTCTGGGGATGTGTGCATATTCCAATAATAGTTAAACAAGGGTTCAATAGAATTATATAGAACAAAAACATGTGACCATCCTCCCAAAAATACTTCGTTTTTGTAGGTATTTAGACTGATCATTGCATTTTTAAGTTTATAGCTTGGTTGCTTATATATTCTCTCATAGCTGACAAGTGCAGCATCTTCGATACCTGATGAGAACATCAAAATTGTTGCAAGTACGGAGAGATGATTTCTTAGCAGATAGGCTAGAGAGGAGAGGCCATGCAAAATTCTTAGCACGTCATGAGTTCCCCACAGTATAAAATAGATGAATATAGGTAAGAGAAAAATAAGTTTCTTGTGTGGAGAATCATTTGTAAATATTGTTTGTAGAAAGAAGAAAAGGTACATGACAAATACAGCCGTGTCGATTGGCAACTTCCTTTGTATTTCAAAGAGGCGCTTCCAGTTTCTCACTAAGAAAAATAAAAAATAGGCGAGGGGAATAAACAAACAAAGAGTTACTGCAATAACGCCTTCTTTTTCAGTCAAAACATCACTACAAATATAGGCACCAGTGATTAAGATTACGATATAGAGGCAAGCAGTCAGCTTATTTGTAACAACATCCCAAATTTTTCGAGCCATAAAGTAGAGAATGCATTTGAAAAACAACGGACATAGATACCAGTTGTATGTTAGGAAGATGCCGGCATTACTCCATAAAATATTCCATCTCATTTTTGCCATTAATGAACTCCAACTTCCACTGTTATCTGGAGTGGCGACCCGGGCCACAATATGTGGCATTAGTTTGAAAAAGAATGGGTCGAAGAAGATAGAGTAGATACGTGGTAACGCAACTATAATTATTCCTAGGCTGAAATATTTTAAATGTCTCAAGCGATCTTTGTCGAATGTTAAGATGGCTACGATTATTGCTGCTGGTAAAATAAAAAAATTTGTTAAATAGATGTACATTGCAATGAAGCTTGTCATGCATCCCAGAAACAATGAGTACATGGGAGTAGCATCCTTGCTAGAAAACTTGCGATCAAAACAGAAGATCAAAAACCAAAATCCCGCCATTCGATGAATGGTGGAATCTACCACCCTGTTATGCAGCAAGAATTGATAGTCGCAAAGAAGTAAGGCGCATCCTGCGATTGCGTAGATCAATCCAAATCGTCGCGCGAGCAAGTTAAACATCACTGAAAAAATAATTAATCCCATTATCACGGAAGGCATACGGAATCCGTAATAATTATTTCCAAATAATCTCAGAGTCCAATCAGTCACGTAGTGCAGAGTAAAAGAAAAATCATGAAAGGGTGTGGAAGGACTCATGGCCTGATATGGGGCGACGTCAGAATTATATTTGTGAACAGCTTGTACTGCCGTGGCAGAATAGGACATCTCATCCATGGGATACATGTACGACTGTAGCCATTGGGGAACATCAGCATCAAGATACAAAACTCTTGAGGCTAAATAGAGCAAGATAAAAAGAGAAAAAATACAATAAGTAATGTGAGTGTAACTAATTGAAAAATAACTGCTTATTTTATTTTGCGCATTAGGTGGCATGTAATTGCTAATCCAGCCTTGAGAATCACTCGTATTATTGTGACACCGAGCGTATCTCAAGCACAAATAAATGTATAGTGAGTAGTTATATTCAGGATCTTATAATTTTAAGGTATCCTTCCTTTACAAAAATCTTTTCTAATACTAGCGTATTGCGGAGTTATGGGAAACAGTAACACAATAAATCGACTGCCATTTAATAAACCATTTATTGCCGGTCGTGAACTTTATAATATTGCGGAAGCAGTCCTTAAAAACCAGCATCTTTCTGGTGACGGCAATTTTACACATTTATGTCAAGATTGGCTGGTGCAACATATAGGGGGTGTGAAAGCAATGTTAACACATTCCTGCACTGGTGCTCTCGAAATGTCAGCGATTTTAGCGAATATCACCACTGGTGATGAAATTATTCTTCCGTCATTTACCTTCGTATCAACTGCGAATGCCTTCGTCCTTCGTGGTGGAGTGCCAGTTTTTGTTGATATTCGTAAGGACACACTCAACATTGACGAGGCAAAAATTGAGGCCGCTATTACCTCGAAGACGAAAGCAATTGTACCCGTCCATTATGCTGGTGTGCCATGTGCGATGAACAAGATTATGGAAATTGCTCGTCGCCATAATTTACTTGTTATTGAAGATGCTGCTCAGGCGCTCTTGTCATCCTATGAAGGAAAGCGACTTGGTGCCATTGGAGATTTGGGGTGCTTTAGTTTTCATGAAACAAAAAACATTATCACAGGAGAAGGAGGGGCCCTTCTTATCAATAATCCAATTTTTTCAGAGCGAGCTGAAATTATTTGGGAAAAAGGGACGAACCGGAAAAAATTTTTTAGAGGTGAAGTCGATAAGTACACATGGGTTGATATTGGATCATCGTTCTTGCCGAGTGAATTAACAGCGGCATTCTTAGCTGCGCAATTTGAGCGTGCGCATGAAATTATTGCTAAGCGGAAACGCTTATTTATGCTCTATATTGATTTGCTCAAAGGTGTGGTTGAACGAATAGCAAGTCCTAATACCGAGGAGGATGTAAATGGGCATCTCTTTTATTTAATCACCAATAGCTTAGACGAGCGCCACAGGCTGATTACATGGCTCGCGGATCATGGCATAAGTTCTGTATTCCATTATGTACCACTTCATTCTTCTCCAGCTGGCCGTCGTTTGGGAAGAGTGTCTGGCGATATGAGAGTTACTGATGAAATGGGTGAGCGCCTTCTACGGCTACCCTTATTTTACGAAATGACAGAGCAAGATGTTGAGCGAGTGTGTAGTCTTGTGCTGCAATTTTATCAAAAAAATAATGCTAAATTTAAAACTTGATACACTTAAAAATGTATACTTCCTCATTAATTCCCCAAAAATCATTTTTGCAACTTCCTATAATGATCGAGTCAAAACGATTACCCAGATAACTTTTAAGCTCTGATTTGCTTTTAGCAATCGCAATTCGTTGCCCGTTTCTGATTTTTAGAGGATCATTTTTTATGGTGATGGAACCATCTTTATGAAGAGTTGCGCCTTTAGTAATGTAATTTGTTTTCATTGGAATACTGCCGATAAATACACCTGATGGTTTTAAAACTCGAGCAATTTCATTAATGTTTGTTGAAAATGAATCATCTTGATCAACGTAATAGCAAGAATGACATGCTAAGACATAATTAAAAAAACCATCTCGGTATGGGATATTATTGTTTCGTCCTACTTTTAATTCAGGTGTGTACCCTTGAAGGGCCATCGTTTTTTTTGCAGATGAAACAATTTGCCTTGTAATCTCTACTCCGCAAACTTTAAATCCTAGATTGCTAAGAAGACCTATATTTCTTCCGTCGCCAAAGCCAAGATCGAGAATATTTGCCTTCCCATAAAGCTCTTTGGACATTTTTAATTTTGGATATCTTCCAAGAAAAGTTCGAACAACAAACTCTGTCGGATAAAGGTACATTCGCTGATTAGATGAGTAATGCTTTGAATATAATTTTTTTAATCTTGCGTCTTCTTTCATAATTACTTACAGATCTGACTTTACGAGCTTAATACGGGTTGCTGAGCCAGCTTGCCAGTCAACGCACTTCAGGCATAATTCATTTAAAAAATCACCCTTGATGTGTTGATCTCTTTTTTTCTTGAGCTCACCATTCCAAATTGACTCAATGCTTGCGTGCTGAACATTGCCAGCGATGACTTTACCATTCCAATCATTGTCACATTGAGGCACATCGCCATTCCAGAAAACAACTAGGTTTCGTAGCAGCCAGGTGCACGGCAATCGCTGGAGTTCAGAGTATCTATGCATTTCGGTCGACGCTTGAACACCATCGCCCCAACCAACACGATTCATGATTTTTAGTCCGATATTCTTGTTCTGTTTTTTCCAGAAATCGATGAATTCATTTTTTTCATCTTTGTTTTCATCCATGGAAATAAATTGAAGTACAACTTCAGGCAAATCGAGGCAAAGTCGTTCTTTTTCTGAGAGAATCCATTCGATTCTCTCCATAAGAACTTTCCATGAACCATTAACCCGGATTTTCTGATATGTCTCTTCGTTTGAAGCATCAATTCCAATAAAAATTTGCTTTACGCCAGATTCAAGAAGACCTCTGACGTTTTCTTTTTTCAAGAGTACAAGATTAGTATTCAGATGGATATTCACTCCCCTATCCGCAGCGTAACGAAACCAAGGAAAAATTTTGTCACCAAGAATCAGTGATTCCCCCATGAAGGCTGGCCAGATTCTTGTTTGGGTAGACTTTTGAGCAACTTCATCCACAATTTTTTTCCATAAATCATAATTCATTTGGCCAGAACTTCGAGTTAGATTTTTCTGTGGGCACATTATGCAGCTTAAGTTGCAGGAGCTTATCAATTCAACCAGTATCTCTCTTGGAAACTGATATCGGTTCTTCTTGTAGTCTTCTACGTAGTCAGAAATTTTTGCGTAATCATCATCCATTTCGACCTCACGTTATATTGTACGTCGCCTTAATTATTACATTGGGACGGAGTTTAACCTCTTCGAAAATCCTTGCAATATACACTCCGACTAAACCGATCGACAAAAGTGTTAATCCTCCAAAAAGCCAGATGGAAAGAATGACAGATGCCCATCCAATGTGCAAATTGAACACAAGTTTTCTAAATAGTACATAGGTGCTGGCACACACGGTCCCTAAAGAAATTGTCAGTCCGGTATAGAAGACATACATCAGTGGGGCGACCGAGAAAGAAGTAATTGCATCGAAGAATAATGAAATTTTTTTTCTAAGACTGTATGTTGTTTCTCCTTTGGACTTCTTATCAACCAATAAACCTATTTTGTTATAGCCAACGAGTTCGCTCAATCCAAAAAAAACGGGCGTGCTTTCTTTATATAAGCAAAGACTTTTGACAAATCTCTGTGTCATCAATCTCGCAACTACTGCGTTTGATGGAATTTTATGCTTAGAAAAGTAATTGAATATTCTATAATATGCACGTCCAGACCAGTCTTCAAAAGCACCACCCTTCCTCTTGTTTTGAATTCCATATACGCAATCGATATCCTTTTTGGACTTTATCTCAGCGTAAAATTGTGGCAGCCACTCGGGGCACTCTTCAAGATCACAGTCAATTAGAAAAACAAAGTCAGATGTCGCATAACTTAATCCCGCCATCATGGCCTTGTGGTGCCCATAATTTCTGCTCAGATCAACAATCTTTACACGATGATCTCTTTCGAGGAGAAGTTTGGCCCTTTCTAAGCTAGTGTCAGGAGAACCGTCGTTGACAAAGATAATTTCTGAATCTTCTTCCGACCCAATATTCTGAATCGATGCAGAAATTCGTGCATAGAATTCGTGAATGAATTGCTCTGAATGATAAAGCGTTGTTACGATCGAGAGTTTCATATGTGTATTCTCATCATTATGCGGTCATGGAAAAAACTGGGTAGAAATTTTCTTCCTAGAGTGATACATCCAACTGTTTATCTACGCTCATTATTTTTCGATTGTTGGCAACATTTCGAAAGACCAGTGTTTTGGCATTTATAATGTTGTTCGACCCAATAATGATATCATTAACAATTGTTGTATCTGTGCCAATGAAGTTGTTCTGCCCTACCTTGACACTTCCCGCAATAGTTGTTTTAGCAGCGACGAAATTATTGGCCTCAATTATTGAATCTTCACCGATAAGTACACCGATATCAATATGGTTTATCGGCTTCAAGATAACGTTATGATCGATGATGACACCCGCAAGAATGATCACGCCCTCAGAAATTGTTGCACTTTTTTCGATGTAAGACGAAGGATGAATAATGCTCTCGAAATAGTAACGTAGGTCTTTTGCACTATCGAAAGCCCGTTGCCTGCCAAGCATGCTGGAATAACCAATTCCCATGATCAACTGAGCTTCTTTCGCAGAATATTCGGCCATACTCGAGATTTCAAGTAAATTCCCTAAAATTGGCAATCCCAGGAAATGGTTGGGACACTTGCATTTAAGATCATCAATGAACCCTAAAACTTGGTGAGTGCCACTAAAATGATTTAGGATAGTTGATGCTAACTGTTGTCCCAATTTCCCGGCACCGTATATCATTATTTTTTTCATAAGGATTGCTTAACTTAAAGCGCCTCATACACATAGACGAAGACGCCGCCAACGTTATTTAAATCTAGGGGGCCCATCTTCATTTTCTTCTTAAGTTTGAAGTTTGCTGAGAGCATTTCTTTTTCGAACATCTCCTCATGGCGCTTAAAATCACCGATGAGATCCAATCCCGATTGGAGTGCATTTATTTCTATTTGAGCAAGCAGAAAATGTCTCTCGCGTAATGCCTTATTTACGATATAGCCATGGTAAGTATACAGCGCTTCCTGTCGTTGCTTCTCATCGCTAAAATGGGGGAGAATTTCTCCTCCCATAATGTAGTGGCCACCTTTCTTTAGATTTTTTCTAATATTGGCGATAAAACGTGGGCCTTGTTCAAAATTGATATGATCGTGAGCAAATGTTGAAACTACCAAATCATAGGGTTCTTTATTGCAAAAAGTAACCGCATCTTCACAAAGCACTTTCCTTATTTTACTCCCCACGTGTTTTTCTAAAATCTCACAAATTGGATGATCAACATCCAATGCATCAATGATAAGATTTTTGTGTCTAATCAGTTCTTCTGTAAGAAGACCTGTTCCCGCACCTAGCTCTAATAGAGCTGCCTCTTTACACCTAGAGGTTAAACTTTCTATATTATTGTGAATCTCGCCAATCATTTCCATATAAAAGGGGTGTGTCTTTTCAACGGCATGATAGATATCTAGGTCAATATATCTCGACATCTCAATTCGTTTGGCATTTCCTTTAAATAAATCAGTCATCACAAATCCTTTTTAATTTATACTGACGTTAATGTTATTTCTTTATAATCACCATTGCTGCTCGCGGAATAATATAGACAAAGCTTATAGAGGTCAATAATAGTACTAGAGACTGTGGCAAAGTGGCCCTCGCGCCATATTTGCTGGTCTATGTCTGAAGGGGCATATTTAAGTATCTCGTAGAAATCTTTAATTGATGTTGTTTCTTGAATCTTTTTTTCGGCAAATTTAAGTCTATAAAAGCTGCTTGCATAGTCACTTATTTTTTGAGGGCCATGCGAAACAAATTTGAAATGATTTGTAATCGCATCTCTTGATTTAAGTTTTCGTTCATGAATTTCGCGGTCATGAACTTCCAAGACTACTGCATCATGGTTGTCGGCAAGAATAACATTATACCCTTTCCATTTTTTCTTATTTTTCGCTAGTTCGCTCCGAATTTCAAAGATACTTTTTGCTTCTGGAAGCATGCTCGATACAGTTATAATGGGGCTAGTCAGACCTTCGTTTTCTTTTTTAGAAAGCCTGAGTGCTTCATCGGTGCGGCCTGCGGCAGCCAAGGCGGTCCATTCTGGAGTATTAACTGCCGTGCTGACAAAGGCCACTCCATACTTATTCAAACCCAAGCTATAGTAGTCTGCATTTTTTGTTCGAATTGCAATAAATTCTCTCTCGTGAACTATTTCCTCTTCTGTCTCGCTCGTTTTATCTCGATTTTTTGCGAGCATAGTCAATTGTTCATTGTAAATTACAGTACACATCAACGATGCTCCCTTTTGATTCTTCCTCGTAAGATTTCATCTACGCTCTGAATCTCTTTTGCTTCTGAAATATAATAATTGAGTTTAGGGATGATATAGCTGTACTCAATTGCGGGGGAAATATTTCCGTTATACCGGAGAAGTCCTAATTCATCCAGATCAAGAAGGATGTTGGCATCACGCTCGACTAGTACACCAAAAAAGACAAATGGGAAGAATCTGCCTTTCGTTTCAGAGTAGAGCGAACTTTTCATTATTTTTTGAGCAATTAAAGCGGATCTATATAGATAGGTCCAACGGAAAGCTGAAATACTTCCACTTGAGCCGAGGAGTGTGATTCCAGGCAAAGTTGGTGCAAGTTGTTGCCCATTCCAACCGGCCAGTTTGTGGTAGGTATAGGGTGTATCGGAATCATAAATGGATACCATGAGACTTCTGGGCGAAATTCTTCCATCAGTTTTCTTTCGAATAAGTGAAGTGATATTGTTTGACATTGCTGCACAGATTTCATTGCAGCGGATTGGCCCCAAGATCAGTTTCCCTGAATATTTTTCAATTTTTGGTTTACTAATATCTGAGAGAACGAGACTTTCCTCAAACTCCTGCTGTGTGATTGCTAAATCTTTGAAGCAAGCAATATTCTTCTTGCAAATAGAAAAATACCTCTCTCGAATTTCTGAAGAGTATGAAAGGATTTCATGGGGATCAACCTCAATGCCGTCTACTTCAAAAATAATATCCCTGTGAGGAACCGTGAGATCAAAAGATTGAGAAATCACTTTTGAAGCAATGACTACTCCATAAAAAATCCCTTCGGAAATCCATTTATCTACGTTCTCGAGACTGGCATTTATCACTGCATCTTTATGCTGATCATGCAATCGGATATAGGAATCGGCGATCTCATTTTCCAAATCAGATATGTTTTTTATTTGAAGCGGTTTTTCAAAACCTGCAGGAATGGTGAGCGACGTTATTGAAGTTCCTTGAAAAAGTGAATCGCCCTCAGGTTCGCCATACCACGCCTTAATTTCTTCAGTTCTCACCCAATTATCGAACTCAATTCTGAGGCGCTCCCTATGATCCATTGAGGAATTTTTGAAAAGGGAGTAGCCAGCAGAGACTTGTTCTTCAAGTCTTGAAAACCACTTCATCTGTCTGTCACTTGGGATAATTGAGTCCAGCGAATTTAAATACTGTGCTAAAGTTTGCATGATCTAAACCTGGCTAAATCTTCTTTTTTCATAATCTTTCCTTAGCTTTATGGCCTTCGCAATCAAATCAAGATCTTCCTTCGTTCTCAAATGTTCTCTTCGTAGTGGCTCAGGCAGGCTGGTTTCATCTATATTTTTTTTGCTGGAAAAATCAGACGCATACTTCTCAGTATTCAGAAGGATTTCTCGTATGCTTTCTTTGCCATATTTTTCTACAAACGTTCTTCCCCAATCGTTTCCATATTTATCGCAATAATAGGAACGAATTTGATCAGGGAAAAGAGTCATGAATCCGATATCTGGCCGGCCTT
>JAHFAA010000095.1 GCA_023250775.1 Bdellovibrionales bacterium | reverse complement strand
GCCGTCCCGGTGGCGCGGTTTCCTTAGCGGTAGGCTTCGCCCAGATTTTTTCCGCCCTTCCGGGAATGAAAACTCTGATGTCGTACTGGTACCATTTTGCCATTATGTTCGAGGCGCTTTTTATCCTGACCACAATTGATACGGGAACTCGCGTGGCGCGATTTTTAGTCCAGGAGTTCGCTGGAAAAATTTATCCTCCTTTTGGGAAAACGGACTGGCTCCCAGGCGCTTTTTTTTCAACTCTTCTGGTGGTTTTTAGCTGGGGATATTTTATTTGGACTGGAAATATCAGCACTATTTGGCCGATGTTCGGAATTGCCAATCAGCTTCTGGCAGGAGTCGCCTTGGCCGTGACCACGACCATGTTGGTGAACGCCGGGAAAGTTAAATATGTCTGGGCCTCTGCCGTGCCACTTGTCTTTATCTCAATTACAACTCTGTATGCTGGGTGGCGAAGCATCTTCGATAATTTCTATCCTCTCATGTCTGTGCCGGGAAAAACGTCGCTCGGTGCAGTCAACATTTTTTTCACCGCCGTTGTGATGATTTGCTCTGTTCTTGTGCTGTTTGAATCAGGCAAAAGAATGTTCGTGGTGCTGGTGAAAGGCAGAGTGACCGTCAAAGGACGGAGCTTAAAAAAAGGTGATGCTGATTTCCGCTATCCTGATTATGGGGAAGCGTAAGCTTAGTTAAAAAAGCTTTCCAACTCTTTTATAACTGGATCGCGATTAACATCTCGATCCATTAAGATCTCATGCTTGGACGTTTCCAGCATCAGGGACTTGCAGTCTTTTGCCTTTTCACAAAGTAACTGCATTTGTTTTGTGTCGGAATAGGTTTCGATGCCGGCCATAAAAACGCGAAGAGGCGTTTTGAAATTGGCGTAACTTTTTCGCAGAGGTTTGGTCCCTTTCATAACCTGTAAAACCCAGCGGCTCGACACTCCGCCGAGCTTGGCCTCAGGAATTTGTTTAAACATCTCCATCGCCATGACAAAACGTTCAGGGCTTGAGGTAAACTGGTTTGCGGCAAAGGCAAGATTGGGATCAAAGCCGGTTTGTCCCACGGCAAATTTCCCGCCCTGACCAAGCAGGATTGAGGTGTCAACGATGAGACGGGCGACGGGGTAGGGATAGGGTTTGGTTTGAATTTTCAGCATGGGAGAGGTCAAGGCCATCTTATCAAAGTAGTTGGGGTTTTGAGTGGCATAAGCGTAGCCTATTCCGGCCCCCAGAGAATGGGCCAAAAGAAACTTTTTCTCACAGCCGGCCTGATCGACAGTCTTATTCAAGAAGGTTTTTACATCATCCACATAATTTTGGAACTTATCGACGTATCCTACTTCAGGATTTTTTACCATGCGGCCAGAGGAACCTTGCCCGCGATGATCCATAAGAAAGAAGTTGAGATTTGCGCCAGCATCGGAATTGAGGAGGTCATAGACCACTTCAGTATATTTTTCTAAAGGTTCGGTACGTCCGGGCAAAATAACCAAGCAATTCTTCGCTCCCTCTTGCAGCAAGGTTCGATAATGAATCGCAACACCTTTTTGTCCAGTGAATGAACCGACCGGCATTCTTTCAAGCAGTGGCCAGACTTTTTCTTTCATCTCCGATTGATAGGACAATTCGCTGACGGCAAGAGCCAATGAGCTTTGGAGGAAGAGTGCAAGAACAAGATAAGATTTCATCGTAATACACCTTGAAATTTGCGGTCAGAGTTTGGCGCAACCTAGATCAAAAAATAGGCCATTTCAATGAAAATTGTAAAAAATGCTGTCCAGGCACAATCTTTAAAAGATTTACGTGCTCAAATTTACTTACTATATTTATGTCAAACTTTTGAGGCCATTTCCCATGAAGCATAATTTTAAAATTACGATTCCTCTTGCTATTGTCGTCACTTTGCTTTTTGTCACCTATCAGCGCATGACCGGCCCGACCTACCCCAAGAAATTTACGCTTGAAAAAGGACAGGAAAGCTCGAAAGTTAAGCTGTTACGCAGCCATGAGAGCCATGAAGGTGCCAAGGTGGAAATCCCCGTTTTTAACTCCAGTCCCACAGGAATGAAGGGGATTGTTTATTACAAACGTTTCCCAACCAATGACGATTGGTCCACTGTGCCCTTAATTCAAACTCAAAATGGTAAATTTATGCAGGCCATTTTACCAGCTCAACCGCCTGCCGGAAAACTGCAGTATTATGTCGAACTTGTCGATGGTGACTGGCACCAAAGCTTAGGCAGTCGCGAAGAACCAGTGGTTATTCGTTATAAAGGGGCCGTTCCAGCTGCTATTTTGGTCCCGCACATTTGCTTTATGTTTATCTCGATGCTTCTTTGTATTTGGGCGGCCTTCGAGGCCAAATATAAGACCCAGGCGTTTCGGAAAATCTGCTTCATCTCCACAGGGACTTTATTTGTGGGCGGCATGATTTTAGGCCCGCTGGTGCAAAAACATGCCTTTAATGTTTACTGGGCCGGACTTCCCTTTGATTGGGATTTAACTGACAACAAACTTCTCATTTCCATGATCTTTTTGGCCTTGGCCAGCGGGTTGAATCTCAAGGCCTCCAGGCCCTGGGCGGTCATCCTTGCCGCCGTGGTTTTATTCACGGCCTACTCCATTCCTCATTCTCGCATGGGTTCACAATTTAATTATGAGAAAGGAAAAATCATTACTGATCGCTAATTTTGCAGGGAGATTTATGAAAAAGCTTTGCTTTACGCTCTTGATTAATTTTCTCTTTGTGGCCGGCATTCAGGCCGGGATGGTGGACAATGTTCGCGCTCTGTCGAGTGATGCGATGGAGGGGCGACAGTCCGGTACTCCAGGTGGCGAAATGGCGACGCAGTATCTTGTGAGCAAATTGCAAGAGACCAGCATTTTACCTTTGGGCGATTCTTATCAGCAAAAGTTCACCATTTTTACTGGCATGGAAAAAAATGGTGCCAATAATGCTAGCTTTAAGGACGAGCTTGACCAGTCGAAATTTGAGCCTCTTTCATTCTCAAGCTCGGGTGACTTGGAGAGTGCGGTGGTCTTTGCTGGCTATGGCATTTCCATTCCTAAAAATGAGCCGATTCTGCAATATGACAGGAAAAATCGTCATTGTCTTGAGTGGAGATCCCGGCATCGGCAATCCACACTCTCTTTTTCGCCGTCCGGAATTTATTAATTATCGCTCGCTCAACTACAAGTTGAACAACGCCATTAAACACGGGGCCAAAGGTTTTCTCTATGTGCAAGACCCTTTAAGTCTGGCCGGCGGCACTGAGGGCAATCCGCGTTTTAATCCGTTGGAAGGGGGAGGTTATCGCTTCGATCTTCTCTCCGGACAGGTGCTTAATCGCTGGGCCGATCAGCTTCTTGCCTCGGCCAAGATAACCACGCTGAGCTGGCAAAAACAAATTGCCGATTCGCAGGTCCCAGCTTCTCTCGCTTTAGAAGAGAAAGTTCATCTCGTCGTTTCCCTGCAGAAAAAAGTCGGGCAGATTTCCAATGTTTTGGGTTTCGTTCAAGGAACCGATGAGCAACTGAAGCATGAGGTGGTGGTCATTGGCGCTCATTTCGATCATCTGGGATATGGCTCAAGCTCCTCGCGTGAGGGGACGACTGTGCCGGTGATTCATAATGGTGCCGACGACAATGCCTCCGGAACCGCCATGGTTTTGGAACTTGCTGAGCGGATCAAGAAAAATCCCATGAAACGTTCTTATGTTTTTGCTTTTTTTAATGCCGAGGAAATTGGCCTTTTGGGATCGAAATATTTCGTCGAAAGTTGGAAAGGATTTGAAAGTGATTTTGGCAACATCAAGGCCATGCTGAACTTCGATATGGTTGGCCGTTATCAAAAAGAACTGCAGATTATGGGAGTGGGATCGGGCCTTGAGTGGAACCAACTCCTTGACCATCTCGATAGTCGCGCTCTCAGTATCAATCAAGTGGCCAAAAGTATTGGCTCTTCAGACCATGCTTCTTTTTTAAACAGTAAGATTCCGGTGCTCTATTTTACCACTGGCACTCACGACGACTATCACCGCAGCACTGACGATTTTGAGAAAATTAACTTTGAGGCCATGGCGAAGATCGCTGATATTTCTTTTGATCTCCTTAAGCGCGAAGAAGAGCTGACGACGATTAATTACAATCCCGCTTTTCCCAATGATGATGACCAAGGCGGTGCCCGTGGTTACGGTTCTCATTTAGGTTGTGTGCCCAACTTTGGTCAAAGTGAGGACATTGTTGGCGTTGAGTGTTCCAAGGCGACGGTGGGCTCGCCGGCCGAAAAGGCCGGGATTCTCCCAGGAGATGTGGTTATTCAGCTTGGTGATATTGAGATTAAAAATATCTACGATTTGGTTTTTGTTCTAAAATTTTATCGCGCTGGTGATCCCTTAGTATTGAAATGGAAACGAAACGGCGTCATCATGTCCGCCGCCATTGTGCTGGCACCTCCCGCATGAGATTCATCACTCTCATTCTCCTGTCGATGATTTTGTCATCCGCGCTGGCAGCGTCTGACGAGTCAAGGCCCTCCAAGGTCTCTCGTGGCGTCGACCCTTTTGGTGGTTTTACTTCCATGGGGCCCCCCATTCCCATGATGACTTATGAAGGAAGATACAGTCCCGGAGATAAGGCCCCTTCGTTTACGGAAAATAAATTAAACCTGCTCGCGCCCATGTACAAAACAGAAACAAATTCTGTCTCGCTTTTGTTTAATAACACTTACTTTCATTTGGGAGATCGGGTTGTTTTGGATTCTGGAAAAAGAGTCTCCCGTGATCTTTATCGTATGGAAACCGGCGCTCAATATCATCAGCAATTGCCAGAAAAAAAGAGCTGGGGATTAAGAGGCACGGTTGGATATGCCGGTGATAAACCTTCTTTGAAATCCAATGATCTTACTTATAATTTTATTGGAAATTATGGATTCCCAGGTTCCGGCAAAGGTTACTGGATGTTCATGCTCTTTTTTTCTAACAATGGTCCACTCGGAAACTATATCCCTATTCCGGGTGTGAGCTATCTGTACAAGACCGAAAACTTTACCGCCATGCTGGGATTTCCCATTTTCTCTCTTCGTTGGACCCCCGTTTCTCCCTGGTCATTTTCTCTTGGGTTCTATGCCTTTAATATTCGCTCAGAGATTGCCTACGGCAGCAGCGAAAAGATTCAATTCTTTTCGTGTTACTATATGACACGACAAAATTATATTCCGCAGGAAAGAGAGAACACGAAAGACCGTCTAACGATTGAAGAAAAAAAAGTGGCCTTAGGTTTTCGTAAAACCTTTTGGGATTCCGTTCAGGGTGAATTTCAGTTGGGGCCGGTTTTTGATCGCTCAATATATATCGGGCATGGTCGTTCGGGCAGTGACAAAAAGAGCGCCGGAAATGTTTCGATTCCTTCAGAATGGTATGCGTCCTTGAATCTCAAGGTGAAATTTTAAGACAGTCATCTTCAAATCGCCCCGCGCGAGTATAGGCGTAGAGGTGAAAAATAAGATAGGGGAGCAAGATAGGCCAAACCGCAGGGAAAAGCATGAGGAGAACGAATCCGATGATTGTTCTTCCAGGCCTTTTTTTGAATACAATTTTCCAAGCGATAATGCTGGTCACGGCGCGGACGTTCTTTTTGAGCTCCGGCAAATTTGCCCTCAGGCGATTGGCCATGGTTTCCGCCTCAAGATAAGAATACATTGAAAAATAATCCACAAGATCAGCGCTGGTCAGGTCTTTCGAGTCATAAGAACGAAGCTTGACTTTTTTTGCCCCGGCGATCTCTTCAGCGTCCACGATCATGCGGTACTGTTGATAGACACTCGATAAAAACTGCCACCAGCCGAGCATGACACCCAGGATGACGACGATGGCGGTCGTGATGACGACAGGATCAGAGAAATTCGGAGTCATACAATTTCCTTTTCATTATTTTTGCATACTTTTTTCTTATCTTGTCGCATAATTTATTAACGGCAAATTTCTCAAGGAGATAAAGATGGTTTGTAAAACGAAATGTGGTTGCGGAACGATGACAAAAAAAACAGTAAAGAAAAAGGTAGCAAAAAAAGCTCCTAAGAAAAAGTAGTTCGTTAACTGATTGTGCCATGCTCTTGATTCTTTGAATCGAGAGCATGGCCTTTTTTTTGTCTATTTCTTAAGGGGTGGCGTCTTCTTTGCCAAAGGTTGCAGGAGGGGGATTCACCGCACTGATCGCCGAGGTGTTTTTGATTAAGACATTTTCCGGCACCCAAATTGTTCCGTTGTTTTCGTCACAATCATAGAGCGGAGGTGGGTCGTTGGGGCCGGCCGGTCGATAGGACTCGCATTGATTGCCCCAAGAATTGAGTAGCTGATATTCAATTTTACCATGGCGACAGCGATAGCCAACAGCGGTGATGATGTGGCGGCCATGGGGGCCGGTGGCCTCACAACGTTCGCGAAAACGACTATCAGAGTTGGGATTTTTTAAGAAATTTGTACAGATTGCCAGCATGAGTGGGTTACCTTTTGCCAGATGATCTTGCGCCATCTGGGCCATCTTCCGCTGGCTTTTTAATTTTTTCAGCGTATAGATTTCGGCCGGTGTTTTTCCTTCACGTTCGGCAGCGGTGAGACGTGTTGGCAAAACAGTTTCGTCGCATGTTAGGGCCTCAAGCTTGTTTGTCGTGACGTTAGCGCAATCTGCGCCAATGACACCCATCATATAATCATCAGCGCGCTTATCGAGGTCGGCGACCGCTCGCAAAATATCACTGATGGGAAGGTTTTCTTTTTTCAAGACGGCGACGCTTTTAAAGGCCTCTGCGGCGGCACTGCCAAACTCTGTGGTGGGGCAAAAGTGATAATTGTTGTTGATGAAGAGACGAATGTTATTGGGATTTTGCAAGTTAAGATAGCTGGCGTCCTCAGCACAATAGGCCGGTACCACGAGTCGAAGATCGGAGCGCAAACGGTCTCGCATGCTTGCTTCAGTGGCGCGGGCGCGGACAGACATGGAGAGAATTGAGTCGGGAAAGACACTTCTATTTGGCGCGGTTGCAACTTCCTGGGGGATGGGTGTGAAAATGTGAGAAACAGCATCATAAGCGACATTCATGGAGCTGCCTGAGGTATTAAAGGCCCCGCTCTCGGTTGCCATGGCGGCGCCAAGGGGAAGCAGATATTGTTGACGGATTGCTGTGACCACTGAAGGTTTGAGTTGGCATGTGGAAGAAATCCCACCACTACCTGTTTGGCCGGTTAAATCCGGATCGGTTGGAATGGTCCCCATTTGTCTTATCTTTGCTCGCTCAATGGTTGCCTTTATTTCCAAGGCATCAATCTCGGCCTGCAAGCTAGCGCGAGTAGGAGCGGGGGTTTCACCCTCTGCTACGGTAGGGGCAACTTCAGGGGCGGTGGGCAATGCCGCTCTTTTCCTTCCCAACTCAGTTAAAGTGGTCATAAGTCGAGTGTGAGCAGAATCGCAGCTATCAGTGATTTTATCGGTGAAATCCTTGGGGACTCCTTCACGACGAAGGCGCTGGCATTCGGCCGCCGAAGTTCCCTGTCCTTGCTGAAGCATATCCATGACAGCTTGGCGAAACTGCCCTGCTGCCGCCGGGTTGTTCGCTTTTAAAGTTGAGAAGCGATCATAAAGATTGCTGAGCGCCTTTATCACACGTCCTTGATCATCAGGATTGCTTCCGGCGGGGGTTAGGGTATTTTCAAGATCCTGGCGTGGACATACCCGACCGCCCCGTGCTTTCACCGCATTGAAAGCGGCACAGGCTGAATTATTATCGACAAAGACGCCACGGACATCATGAGTTGCATCGGTCGAGCGACCTGTGACTGCGGTGATTCGCCCGCTTCCACTCCCATTGCCGCCTAGGGCGCTCTGAGCAGCATCCATTCCGGCGGAAATCGCCAACTGATGGGCACTAACTTGGTGTCCAAGACGTGCCTGAAGAGAATAGGCGAGAGAATTGGCATAACAGATATTTAGGCCATCTTGGTCTTGCGTAACCACGTCGGTAAGACGTCCACCACTGCTCAAAATGCTGGTATCTGGTGCTGGAGAACTACCACCGCAGGTGACCCTGGCGAAAATAGGCAGTGAGATCAGACCACTCATCAGCAGCATCAATCGTACAACATATAATAAAAGATTGCGCCGTCTCTTACTCACAGACTAATTCCCTTTTTCACTCTCTTCGTTGGCGTCCAACACAGCATCCATTTTTTTTATATCAACATTTTCTTCAATCTCTTTCGCTTCGGGAGGAATTTTTTTACTGGCAAAGTAATCGATGGAATCACTGCGAAGCATGGAACCATCCTTGAAGTGGCAAAATGTCTGCACATTCCCTCGAGAATCGGTTGCATAAATAACCTGGCCGTCGAGTTGTTTTGTACAAACCACTGACCCAGGATTCCTCCCGCCATCGAAATCTTTTGAAGTAAAGGGACGAAGATCGGCCTGTGCTAATTTTGAGAGGGCCTGGCATTCTTTTTTCTTCTGAAAGTCTTCGAGATTATCACCACAGTAGCTAGATATGGTGATTCCTTTTTTTCGGTTACGCAAAATTTCAAAGGTCTGCGTGCCAAAGCGATAACTTAAATATTCCCGCTCGGCCTTATCCAGCACTTGCTGTGCCAGTTGGGCGCTTTTCAGTTCTCTTTGCTGACGGGCCTTTTTTTCGCCAAAAGATTCCCCTGCCATACTCAAGGGAATGAGGGCAATCACAATAAAGATTCCTAAGAATTCATAAAATCTCATGCTGACTTATCGGTATTTTTTGTTTGAGAGATAAAAAATGCAGGATAACTGACTGAAAAGATAGAACGTCCAGAGCGATCTCTTTTCCTAATATCCTGTAACTATTGCATACTCGCCACTTACTCTTGGACAATTTTTCATTTTCAAAGCACATTGTGGGGTTGGGTGTAATTCATGAGAATCAAAGGCTTATTATTTATTATTCTGTGTCTTCTGCCGCTCTGGAAAGTGCTGGCGTTGGACTCTGTCACCACGGGGACTCTCGCCTCGTCTCCGCGACAAGTTTACTTAAATAACAAGGAATCTGTTTTTGGATTTTATAATAATTTAAAATTCACCTTGATTGATGTGCGCGATTGGCTTGACCGAATCATTGTCGAAAAAGATCGTGCCGCTGTCACCCTTCCTCAAGGGACGAAAGAGTTTCATACAGCTTTGAGTAAGACTATTGATGACATGGTTGATCTTGGCCAGGAATGGGGAACGTCGATTGCTCATTTTTGCGAGCAAGATGCCGCCCTGTTGGCACGAATGGAAACTCATCTTGAAAAAACGGTGCAGTATAAAACTGACTTGGCGCAAATTGCGCAAATCATAGACTCAAGTTTCGCGCACAACAAGGCCGCCGAGCTTGGCATGCGGAATACAGACTTGAAAAATTCTATTACCACCATGTTTGCAACTCGCAATAATCTTCTTCCCAATATCTCTTCACTCTTCGGTGATGAGGCCGTGCGTCCCAACCGTGCTTTTAATAATATTGTTCTTTCTCAGGTAAAACTTGCCGCCACCGGAGTGGCCGATCGCAATTTCGTTTTAATCGCCGCCGTTGGGCAGGATATTTCCCTTCTCTCGCCTGAAATGAAACAGAAACTTAACGACGTGGCGATTTTGTATTCTGAGAGAAACGAGAACAAAGGCGACCGTCATCTGAAAAGGCTGATTCGTCATCTCCGTAAAGAGCCGAGCACCGTCAATGCCAATATGATGATCTATTATATTTTACGTCAACGTTTTCTTTTCAGGACTGCGGATGAGAATTTTGAAATTTTAAAGGCGCGTGATCTCTTCGATCGCATTAAATCGAAGCGTGAGTATATGGCCAATTTACAGAAGCTATCAGAAAAATGTTCGAGCAGTGCCGGCGCCTGTACTGATGAAGAAAAACAAAACTTAGAAGCGGAATTCAAAAATCATCGAACCTCCCTGGTCGAACTGTATGCCCGTTTTCAAGAGCAGTATCTCAAGATGTTCGAGATGTATGAGTCACTGCCTGAGCTCATGCCTGAATACTTACGCATTCACACTGTGATTAAACATCAAATAGAGAACGGTCTCTTCCATCTTTTTTAGCCGTCTTTTTTTTAGACAATCTAACTGCTTGAAAAGCGAGTGTGCTGTCTAATTTGGCACCAGTGTTTTTCTCCTCTTTGGAAAAAATTACCAAGGGGCCCCTTAAAAGTTCTGACATCCGTTAAGCTTGTTTTGAGGTTAACTTCTGATAAGGAGGTCCCATGAAGATAACTCAAGCTGCTACCACTCAAAGCGAGGCCTTAGACCAGGCCATTTTACTTCAAGACGCTGCCAAAGAAGAAATTAAGAATGGTGATTTAAAGCGGGCGAAAGTATTTTTGAATTTGTCGCAAGATTTGCTTGCCATGATTCCCAATCTTCCCAATGTTCCTTTCAATCAAGAAGATGTTGCTTAACCTGCTCATACTTCAGGTCATCTTTGACCGTTCTGGCCTAAATTATGAGCAGCTATGAAAGATGGTAACCTAAAAAGAAAAAGGGCCGAGATTATCCTCGGCCCTTTCCCTCTTTTCTTATGAAACTATCCTCGGAACTAGAAGTCGCTGTAACCGAAGTCTGAACTTGGTTGCCCGCAACGTTTCCATTGGATTTGATACACGATTCCCGCTTTGAAGTCGGCGGTATCAACAGTCGCCATGGCCTCTTGACTGGTTGTTCGAAGAGTCATGGCCGAGTTTACTCGTAAGTTCGTATCGGCCCCGCAAGGTGACCACACCAATGCTTCTACACCAAGAGTGTTGCTGATGAGGTAGTCATGATCTTGGTAACCAACAAAAGTCTTATCAACTCTAGGTCCTAGCTGCCCGGCAAAGAAGTACTCAACTGAAAAACGTGCTTGAGCGCCAGCGGGTAACGAAACATAACCGCG
>JAHFAA010000490.1 GCA_023250775.1 Bdellovibrionales bacterium | reverse complement strand
GTGCGGGAAGTGCGAGTTCCAATGCAGCAAAGAGGAAGAGACGAAAGGCCTGAGAAGCGGATTTAAAGAATGCTGGAAACAGACCTTAGGTTGGAGTGATGACGATTTTGCAGAACCTAATGTGTTGGAGCTATGGTCGTCGAGAAAGAAAGATCACTTTATTCAAATCGAAGAGAAGATTAAGCTGACTGAGCTTGAGATGGATGACATTTTGCCCGAAAGCGACGATCGCCCAGGTCTGTCGGTGAAAGAAAGACAGTGGTTGCAAATTGAAAAAGTGCAGACGGGCGATGAGGAGGCCTTCTTCGATGCCACAGGTCTGAAACTGGAGATGGATAAGTGGGTTTATCCCTTGCACTTTATCGATTTTGAAACCTCTATGGTGGCCATTCCGTTCAATAAGGGAAAACGTCCGTATGAGGCCATTGCCTTTCAATTTTCCCATCACCTCGTGCAAAAAGATGGAACAGTCACTCACGCCGGCGAGTATTTAGAAACACGCATCGGCCTGTTTCCCAATTTTGATTTTGTGCGAGAGTTAAAACGCCAGCTGGAAAAAGATCAAGGAACTATTTTTCGTTACGCCACTCACGAAAACACTTATCTCAACCACATCTATCGCCAGTTGAAAGAAGAGGGGACGTCGATTCCTGATGGCGAAAAACTTTGTGATTTCATCAAAAGTATCACGGCCTCCAGTTCCAGCAGCGCGGAGAAATGGGCGGGCAAAAGAATGATGGTGGATCTTTGGCACTTGGTGAAGCGCTACTACTATGATCCAAAAACGCGAGGTCAAAACTCTATTAAAAATGTTCTGCCAGCGATTCTAAATTCTAGTGATTTCCTAAAAGCAAAATATAGTCAGAGAAATTACAACAGCGCCAACTTTAAAAATTGGCAATGGTTGGAAATCAAAAACGATGAGGTCGTCGACCCTTACAAAAAACTGCCAAAGATGTTTCAAGACGTCTCCGATAAAAATATTCAACTCTTAAGCGAAGAAGATGAACTGAGAAACGGTGGTGCCGCCCTCACGGCCTATGCGCGAATGCAGTTTAGCAGCATGAGCGAGATCGAGAGGGCGGAACTTGCCAGTGCTCTCAAGCGCTATTGTGAGTTGGATACCTTGGCCATGGTGATGATTTTTGAGGCCTGGCGAGAGTGGATCGCTTCTGCGACATAAGTATTCAGAACTTCATGGGTAGAGAAGGCCTGGATAGCACTTTTTGAAAAGACTTGTGATAATGGACGATAAGGTCGTTGGGAGTGATCGATGAAAATCCTGTGTTGTCTTGTCGTGCTAGGTCTATACGTTTCTTCCATGGGAATCTTTGCGGCGGAAAAATCCCGCAAGGCACCTTACGTTGATGTCAAAACAAATTCCATGGGCGAAGCCGTGGAAGAAGGGAAGGACATGTATGGTATTCCCTATAAGAAATATCGTGAGAAATTTGAAGGCGGGGAGCAGTGGGTGGTTTTGAGCGATCCAAAAAATACCGGAACCATGACCAGTAAAATAATTGTGAAAGAGTTTGACCATCCTTTCATCAATGAAACTTTAAAATATGAATTGAAAGACGGGAAGTGGGTGCTTATTTCGAAAGAGCAACAAGAAAGAAAAGCACAAAGGTAATGACGTGAAAAATCTAATGATCATTATTTTCTTGTTTGCCAGTGGTTTTGCCATGGCCGCGGCCACTGATCCTTGTCGTACCTATAATGTTTCTCGTGCCCCAACAGGCGGATGCAGCGCCCATCCTGAGGCCATGTACTGTCGAGTTCGTTGTGAAAACGGAGGCAACTATCGTCCTTCCGCCATTTTGGATATTCCCGATGGTGAGTTGCCACGAGAATGTAAAAATAAATTGCTGCGGGATTTTGCCTTGGCCATGTCCCAGAGTCCTCGCAATACGAATGCTATTTTACGCAAAAAATTTAAATCTTTTTTGGCCGAGAATTCCTGCGTTTTCAGTGAGGGAACAACGGGTGGCGCGGTGGATGATCTGTCAGCAATGGCCAGAAGCTTTTTGTCGGCCTATTGGGAAGAGGCGGCCTGTATTGATGTGGCAGCCGAGTGTCGTGCTAACACGGTTAGAGTTGGGTCTGGATCTGGTACCCAAGAAGTTCATGGAATTTACCGCGAAGTTGATGGCAAGAAATATTGCCAGCTCGGCGATCTGATGCTTGATCCCTCCTGCCTTATTAATAACACCAATGCGATGGAGCTGGCCCAGGCCGCTCAAACTGCGCGAGAGAGAATTAACTCATGTCTGGGAGGAGCGACAACGGGGACCGGCATTAAGACGGCGATGGAGAGAATGTTTACGAAGCCGTTGGCGAGTCGACCGAAACATTGTTGTGGTGCCTGCCTCCAGGCCTCGGTTGGTTGTGGAACGGATGATGCTGCCGTCGGCAATCTGTGTGCTTTTAACTGCGGGACAAATAGTGCCTCAGTGGTTACCTACGGGACCCATCTCCTGGGACATTTTTCCGATCCACCTCCCGGATTTATGGAGGGAGGAAGTTGTGCTCGAACGGGAAATCTCATCGATCAACATGAAAGTCTCGCCTCCACGATTTTTCATGAATATCTGCATGCCATCGGCGTCTGCACAGATAAGATGCATAATGAAAGCGGAAGATCTCCCTTTGATCCGGTGTACGGCTGTGAAAAATTTTGTTTTCAATCGGCCCAGCCTAAAAACTGTATCGCTTGTGCCATGGCCTCAACAGGGACCATGCAGGTTTCCAGCATGGGCAGTGGAGGGGCCCTAAGCACCACTTCATCCAGTTCTCCGAATCCCGACGATGTCACAAGAAGAGGAAATATCACTTACGAGTCTTGGGTCAATTTTTTGTATGGAACCACCACAACACAACCTGTGCCAACTCTGCCCCAGGCCTGTGTTGCCAGTCTTAATTCTTTTATTCAATCAAAAGCAGAAGGGGAAGTCAGTACCGCAATTGGATTGTTACACTCGTGCATCCC
>JAHFAA010000094.1:6170-10976 GCA_023250775.1 Bdellovibrionales bacterium | reverse complement strand
GTAGATGATGATCATGGTGGCATAATCTGAGGCTCACATATTAAAAAGCGCAGGCAATTGTAACAAAATGCAAAAAGCAATGATGGATTTTCTTTGTGTCTTACTAATTGTCTGGACCAGCCACCAATTAAAACCCGCAGCAAGAATGATATAATAATACCCAGCTCTGGTTGTTAGAGCAAACCATCCCCAGATCACCGCCACCCCTGTTTTTAACAACGGAATAAAATATTCCAGGGTATAAAGAAAGCGATAATCATATCCAGCCATGGCCCGACTTATTGGATTACCGTGATGAACCCAATTAGCCCCAGCAGGAACTAAAAAGAGCGTTAGAACCATGAATACGATACTGCTCCCCTCAATGCTTATAAAAGAATCTTTTTCCGCTGAAGGGGAGCGAAAAAACAAAATGTAAACATAGAGCAGCAATCCCCACACAATACTTGCTTGAGTCAGCAGATAAACCCACGGCATATGCTTCCAAACAATCAAATGAAAAATGGTACAACTGAAGACGATTGCGCCCTGAAAAAATAAAAGAAATTTCATCTCGCTGGCATTCGTAAGTATTACTGTCCAACATGTTTTTCGATTTCGGATCAATTCGATAAGGCCTCTGAAGCAAATTGATCCTGAAAAAATAATATCTGTAAGATCAACCATACCCCACAAAGGGTAGTAAGAAAAAAAACCGCGGGCACCAAGATAGAGGGGAACAAGCCACAGAGGTCGCCAAAATACCATGACAGCACAAAGTAGATTGGCAATTAGCTCCCCAAAGAAAAAAAGATTTTGATGATACATAATTTAAGTCTTCGCTATCGCCATTTTTCTGGCAACACAATAATGACCCACGCAATAATGTCTTTTTCTATCGATGAAATTGAACTTGCTGATGATCAATCCAGAAAACCAACAACAAAATTTCAGGGCCTTCAATCCCGGTCTGAGTAAAATATTTTTCGAATACTGCTCTTCCACAATATGACCAAGTTTCATCATGCGATTAGCGACATAGGTAAAAATTCCATCCAACCTCTCGTAATGAACTATTTCAAAGCCAGCCTTTTTTAGAACATACTCAAGGCCATATCTGGTAAAATTAAAATAGTGATGGGGAATAAAATGATCTCCCGCCCCTTGAGGAACAGAAATATAGACCTGGCCATTGTCGACCAATATCCTGTTCACTTCTTGTAATGCTTTAATAGGTTCTTCGAGATGCTCCATCACTTGAATTAAAAGACAGGCATCATAGATTTTATCAGGACATGAAATCTTATAAACAGAACAAACCAGATCATGTTGTTGATCTGGGAAAAAACTTTGTTGCATGTCGCTCGAATGATAAGTTAGATGTGCAAAGAAATTCTTATAGGGTTTGTCTCCAGCACCAATGTCCAGCACCTTCCCCTTGAGTTGCATGGAAAATTTTTTTAGCGTGCGCGCGATGGCGTGGCGCTCATCGGGAATGTCCCAAAAAGCTCCGGACTGTAAATATCCATCAATTTTTCGCTGCAGACTTAAAGGTAATATTTTTCTAGCCAAATTATTAATCATAATTTCAATATTTCAATTCGATCGGTCAGTCACCATTCTTGACAAAGAAGATAAAACGCCCCCCTCTTGGCGTCAATGCCGTATTTCCCCCTAGACAAAATGAATTGCCTAATTCCTAACCTTGTCATCCAACACTTTGCACGCTAAATTTCCTCATATGACAAATAAGCCGGTTTGGTTACATCGATTGCTTTCAGTCGCAAGTAGTAAGCGCGTTTATTGCGAATCTTTTCCGCGCGAAATCCGCATTGAAACGATCAACTCCTGCAATAGCAGCTGTTCTTTTTGCCCTATGAGCGTGACCTCTGAGGCAACCAAAAAACGCAATGTCATGCGTATGGATGAGGCGCTTTTTAGAAAAATCATCGATGAAATGGCAAGCGTCTCATATTCAGGCATTGTAAAATTTTACTGTAATAACGAGGCCCTTCTTGATCCAAGGATTGTGGACTTTGTACGCTATACCAAAGAAAGATTGCCTCATCTGACTCGCATGCAAATCGACACGAATGGCAGACTTCTTACTCGCGAATTAGGGGCGAACCTCTTTAAGGCCGGTCTTAGTAGCTTGCTCGTGGATGATTACACTAAAACGGGTGGGGGCGGATTAAATAATAAAAAAGAAAAAATCAAAGATGTCTTCGATTGGCTTCACGAGCAATTTCCGGAAAAAACAATGGCATACTTGCCAAGATTGCTTGATGAAGTTCTCGACTCTAGAGCAGGAATGGCACCCAACAATAAATTCGTCCCCCAAAGCCCAACCAAAGCTTCATGTGTATATCCTTTTTATTCTATGTATATTACTTCCAACGGGAATGTTGGACAGTGTCATTTCGATTCAGTTTTCGAAGAGCCAATGGGAAACGTGACTTCCACTTCCTTACAAGAAGTCTGGCAAGGTGAAAAATTTAGGAAGCTTCGAGAAGGTCTATTAAATTGCACCCGAACCAACAAGCTCTGCACTCAGTGTGACTTTCATGGGCATCTCAACCCGTCAGAGGTGATGGACAACACTCACTTTTTTTATAATTCTGCCTACAAATCTTTGGGAGTCTTGGCGAAAATCCGAAAAGTGCTGAAGTCATCTAAAGCTTAACCAGCTCAATCGTATTAAAGCATCCAAGCCCAGGCCAAATTTTGATCAAGAGATCATCAAACCACTTCGCGATTGGATAAAGTTTTCGATCGACCAATTTCCAATTTTTAAGTCCACCGGCGAGCCAATACATGAGAGGCGTGTGAGTATTATAAGAAACCAATTGGAGACCAGGAAACTTCTCCTGAAATTTTTTAACATCCCTGCGAAAGACAATCCAGCTTAAGGCCCCATTGGCATCCATCAGAGGGTCTTTGGAATCAAAGCTCCAGGTGCTGGCGTGCTTATTAAAAGGCTCGTGATGGACGTATTTTAGGATTGGTGTACTCAAAGGCCCAACATGTTCATCCATAATCAATACTCGCCCACCAGACACCAAACAGCGGTTGGCCTCACGGAAAAAGGCCTCCACGTCTGGAATGTGGTGAAAAACATTGAGCATCCCGATAAAACGCAACGAAGCATCAGGAAAATCCATATGGGTGGCGTCCACAATTTTTTCCACACCAGGATAGGAAACAACATCGGAAATCATTAAATCGGGAATGACTTCCTTGGCAAAGCCAAGTCCGGCCCCCAATTCCAAAAGGGCACCTCGCTTTCCGCATTTTGCAATGCAAGCCTGATACTCGCTATAGGCATGAAGGTAGATTTGCTTTAAGGCGAATTTGCCCAAAATGAGCTGCCTTATCCTCCCGTGCTCTTGCGCCAGAAGTTCTTCCTGTTTTATATTGCTAGAACAAGTCATTTAATAATATCTTCCTGGGAGTAATATTTATAAGGGAATCACAATGAAAAAGAAGGCCTTGATCACCGGAATCACCGGGCAAGATGGTTCTTACCTCGCTGAATTTTTACTCAATAAAGGCTACGAAGTCCATGGTGTTAAACGCCGCTCGTCGTCATTTAATACCAAAAGGATCGATCATCTCTATGTCGATCAACATTCTGCCACTAATTTTCATCTCCACTATGGCGATCTCTCCGACTCCACCAATTTAATCAGGCTCGTGCAAGAAATTACCCCTGACGAAATCTACAATCTAGGGGCCATGAGCCACGTCAAAGTTTCCTTTGATTCACCTGAATACACCGCCAACGTAGATGGCATCGGCACCCTAAGACTCCTAGAGGCCATGAGAATTTGTGGATTGCAGTCGAAGACCAAATTTTATCAGGCCTCGACCAGTGAACTCTATGGTGCAGCACAGGAAATCCCCCAAACCGAAAAAACGCCTTTCTATCCGCGAAGCCCCTATGGCGTGGCCAAGCTCTATGCCTACTGGATCACAGTCAATTATCGCGAGGCCTATAACATGTTTGCCTGTAATGGCATCTTGTTCAACCATGAATCCCCTATTCGCGGCGAAACTTTCGTTACCAAAAAAATTACCCGTGCGGCCGCCGGAATCAAATCCGGTCATCAGGATTGTCTCTATCTTGGAAACTTGGATGCCAAACGAGATTGGGGATACGCCAAAGAATATGTTGAGGGCATGTGGTTGATGCTCCAGCAAGACAAACCGGAAGATTTTGTTTTATCCACCGGCAAATCCGTTTCGGTGCGAGAATTTACCGAGCTGGCCTTCAATATCGTCGACATCCCAATCGAGTGGCAAGGTAAACGCGGCACTTCTGAAGAAATCGGCGTGCATAAAAAAACAGGACAAGTTTTAATTAAAATTGATCCTTCATATTTCCGCCCCACCGAAGTTGATATCTTGCTTGGTGACCCAAGCAAGGCCAAGAAGAAACTAGGTTGGGAGGCAAAAGTCAGCGTGGCAGAATTGGCGCGCATTATGGTGGAACAAGATCTTAAAGACCTCAGAGAAAATAATGGAAAAAAATTCTAAAATTTTAGTACTCGGGGGCTCAGGATTAGTGGGTTCCTCAATCACGCGCGAACTTGCCAATCAAGGGTATACCAATGTGCTGACCCCCACTCATGCGCAGCTCGATTTAACTATCCAAACTCAAGTGAACGATTACTTTCTGAGGCATTTGCCGCAATTTATTTTTATGGCCGCTGCCAAGGTTGGGGGCATTCAGGCCAACAATAACTTTCGGGCCGATTTTATTTTGCAAAATCTCACCATTCAAAATAATCTTTTTCAGGCAGCACTCAAGACCTCCGTACAAAAATT
>JAHFAA010000094.1:0-6160 GCA_023250775.1 Bdellovibrionales bacterium | reverse complement strand
TATCCCAAGGAATGTCCGCAGCCAATTAAAGAAGAGTATCTCCTCACCGGACCTTTGGAGCCAACCAATGAACCCTACGCCATTGCCAAAATTGCCGGATTAAAAACCGCCGAAAGTATCCGCAGACAATATGGCCGAATGTTTTTTTCCGCTATGCCAACAAATCTTTACGGTATTCACGATAACTTTCATCGCGAAGATTCCCACGTCATTCCCGGCATGATTGCACGTCTACACGACGTCATGAAAAAAGGTGGTACAACCTTTGAGGTGTGGGGAACAGGTAAACCTTATCGTGAGTTTTTATATGTTGATGATTTGGCACGCGCCTGCCTATATCTAATGGAATGCAAGCAAGAGCTACCTGAATGGATTAATATTGGTACCGGCGAAGATATCTGTATCAAAGATCTGGCACATTTAATCGCTGACACCATGGGCTTCAAAGGCAAAATTGTTTTTAACCCAAAATTTCCTGACGGCACGATGAAAAAACTGCTTGATGTGAGCAAGATCAAGGCCCTCGGATGGGCGCCGGAAATTAGCTTGAGAGATGGAATTCAACGGACGGTGGAGTTTTTTTTAAAAAATCACCCTTAAGACTTATTTAGCTTAATATTATACTTGCCCAGTTTAACCTTAAAAAACCCGATCATCACCATCTTCAACAGAATCAGACCATGATAAAAACGGCTGATATTAGTTGAACCATAAGTCCGTGATAAATATTTAATCGGCACATTTACAATTCCCAAAGCAAGAACTGACGCAGGAAACAACAACTCAAAATCACCAAAAGGATCAAAGTCCCCAAAATCATTTCGCCACGTCACCATTCTTCTATAATCATGAGCAGAAACAAGTTTGGTACCGCATAATGAATCGCTTAAGCGAACACCTAGCAATATAGACAGAACTTTAGCGAAAAAAATATTTCCGAGTTTATTCAGAAATTGCATCGCGTCGCCTTCCATTTGGTATAGAAGACGACTTCCATTAACAAAGTCCGCTATGCCCTTGCAATAGGCCTCATAATATCGTTCCAACATTTCTGGCGGCATCGTTAAATCTGCATCCAAAATGGTCAGAATTTCATTGCTCGCCTTGGAAAATCCCAGGCGCACAGCATCCACCTTACCTTTTCCCGTTTGTTGATAGGTCTTGATATCAAATTTGCCTTTGTAGCTTTGCACCACTCGCTGAATCTCACCCCAGGTATCATCACTCGAGTGTCCTTCAACAAAAATAATCTCTAGCTTGGCACCATCAAACTTGGGCATTCTCTTCAGTGCATTCTCAATATTTCCTTTTTCATTTCTGGCAGGAATGACAATAGATAAGGAAGGTAATCCCTTCTCTTCTATCACCGGTCGCATGGTGACGACGGATACAAAAGAAAGGTATTTTACAAGGGGAATAACTGCGGCGACAGAATTGATAAGATTTCCAATGCCAAGCAAATGAAAAGGGCAAAAAGCGCTATTTTTAGTTAACACAATTTTATATCCTGCGAGTTCTGCAAGATCATTCAAATCCGACATTTTGAGAAATGTGCAGGGGAGGGTGCCTTTTCGAAATCCGATAAAATTTGCAAATAAATACACCCAACGTAGATATGGATTATAGCAAATTAGCATCAACCTCGTTGTCCTCGATATTTTCTGCTTAACTTTTTTTAAAAGATCTTCTATGTCTGAATGATAATTTAAAGTAGCGTCAAGAATAATAACGGAGGTTTTGTCCTTCTCGTTTGAAATATTCGGAAGATCCGCAACTTCGCTTAGTGTGATTTTTTCTTGGCAAACGGTATATTGAAAAAGGTCTCTCTCGGGTGAATCCGAGGGATTATGATAATAGACCTTATTCGCATAACGCACCACCGAAGAAACTTCGGCTGCGATCACTCGCATGATATAGTTTTTTGTAAGCATGAAATACCTTATTTTTTCGCGCGATGTATCCTAACCATTAATTGATAATTTTGACCACTATTATCATCAATGATCGGCCTTGTCTGACTTAAGAACAAACAACATTCCAATCAGGAGTAGATAAAAAAACAGAGTTCCCATAGATAAAAAATAGGAAGTCCTTAGAAATTTGGGGGCATACTGAAAAACAATCTCTGCCGGCCCTTTGGGAACCATGATGGTCCTTAAAAATCCGTATCCAGGTAGGATTGGTACATTTTTGCCATTGATCATGGCGGTCCATTCGTTGGTGTATGTTTCATTCAGAGTTAACAGACCTGAAGATTTTAAGTCTTCGTGAATAATGATTTTATCGTCGCTATAATCAAATATGGAACACGCTTCCGGTGAATGATTTGGGTCTTTTACGAATTCGTTCTCGAAAGTTCGATCAGGGTTTTCTCGCAAAAAAATAACGGCCTTCTGGAGTTCAGCTCTTGATCTTCCTTGCATTGCCCCGTCGAACTCTGCATGAGAATTGAAAAGATCGTAGTTATAGGCAATTTGACATCGAGGAGCATAGTCCCTGACTTCATAGATAAAATAGTCTATTTGTTGAAAGGCTCGCGCCATGGCCTGCCACAGCCGCCCAAAACCATTTTTTCTCAACCTGATTTCTCCATCATCAATTTTCGTCAAACCAAATTGTTCCGGATTTGAAATCTCGTTTCTTGTAAAAAGATAGCGCGTATTACTTTGGGCCAGGAGTTCGGGGTTAAAAGGAAGGCCGTTAATTTTAACTGGTGCCTCTGTTTCCAAGAGTGATGGAGCATCCTCGATATAGGCCTTATAAGGGTATTCAGTAAAACTAGAATTACCTTTCATTAAGAGATTCCAAAACATGGCATAGCGCCTGGGATATTGCGAAGCATATCCACCAGTCACTTGAAAACCGTTCCAAATCCCCGCAGTCGGTAGCCAGTTCACAAACGATATACGGTAGTCATAGCGATGTGCCGGTCGAACCTTTGCAAAATCATCAGATTCAAAATAATGCACAAACGATGGCGGATGTGAGGCCGCAAGTTTCATCGCATTGGCATTCATAATTCTCTCGCCAATCAGCAAAAGAAGGATTAACGCCAAGGTTTGCTCAGGGGATTTTTTTCTCATGAGAGCAATAAAAACAAAAAACAGCATTGATATTGCTGTGATCACAATTTCAAAAGCATTGGAAGGAAAAGAATCGGTTAGATGTCTAGCACAGTTGAAAATAGCGAGTCCTGACAAGAAAAGACATATTTTGCCAATGTGCTCAGTCCTTAACCACTGCAAAAAAGAATCCAAGCGACATGCGACACAAACCAAGAGTACAAAAGGGCCAACCAGAATAAACCGACTTAACCGCATTTCTCTTAAAGGAAGATATTGGCGCAAATGTTGATACCAGACAGCAGTATCTATAAAGCAAAAATAAACCAAAACGCATAAAAGAAAAAGCAAAAGCTTTTTTTCAAGAACACCAGCCTTTCGCAATGTTGCAAGGCCATAAAAAAGTATCACGGTAGCCGGAGTTCCAAAAGAAGCTGCCGAATACCACATTGGATACTTAAGAAACACTAAAGTTTTCTCCGCAAGAAAACGGAG
Organism: Bdellovibrionales bacterium; assembly: GCA_023250775.1. Taxonomy (GTDB): domain Bacteria; phylum Bdellovibrionota; class Bacteriovoracia; order Bacteriovoracales; family Bacteriovoracaceae; genus GWA2-49-15. The sequence goes on along the minus strand of JAHFAA010000094.1, from coordinate 2,603 downwards.
AGCACTCGTCTCTTTGGGCACGAAATCCACCAATGAGCGCATTCCATCTTTGTTCGTGTTCAATAGGGAGATAATGACTGGTGAATTAAGCAAAAAATCCGAAATCCAAAATAAAGTATAGACAATGAAAACACGCCCAATTTGTTTTTTGTATTTGCCTGGATGGGTCAAAAATATAAATACCAGTTGGAAAAAAGCAATAAAAGGCGCGCCTTTCACCACGTAAATATTGGAAGCACAAACCAGTAATCCAAGCAGGGCCAATATTCTATTCCGTTTTATCGTAGTCTTAAGCAGAACATCAGTTGAATAAAGCAACAATGGTATGGCAGCAAGATCCATCACGCTCCAATAAACCTTACTGATAACCCCCATGGCCCAAATTAATCCGGCAAGAAAACAAACATAGTTTTTAACTTCGGGGAAAAAATATTTCATGAAGAGATATGTTCCCAACCCTGCAATCATAAATTGCACACTCATACATGCTAGGTAGTTATAAGGATTTGGGATAATTCCTGAAATCAGGACTGGAAGTGAAACCCAATTGATATCCATATCATTGAAGGACATCCCGCCCAAATAATCAGGAAACCAACCGGGAAATTTAAAAGAATAAACCTTATGGGCAAGTGCCTGCTGAAATGGCCAAAAAGAATCAAAGGTATCATGCTCCTTAGCAAGGGCAAACTTACCCAAAATTACCTTATCAATTTGCACAATAAGAGATGCGATAAAGTAGAACAAGGCCACTTTTTTAAGAGATATTTCATCCAAAATATTTGAAAGTTTTCGAGATAACATGTCTTTCCCTTGAAGCGATTGACTCTATTATATCTATGTTGCTTTCGCTAGAGATACCCTCTAACTACCGGTACAAATCTTAGATATCAAAAACAACTCGCTTGATCTCTCGCTGAAAAATTAGTAGCTTTGAAATTTGTTCCTCCGATTTAAGGCCAACTATGATTGAAAGCAAAGATATCGTGTTTATTGACCCCCCGCTCATCGATGACAATGGGGAGGTCCTTTTTGTGCCCGGACATTTACCCCACTTGGGCATTGCGATCTTGGCCGCCGTCGTTCGCAAGGAAGGTTATCGAACGGCCATCATTGATGCCGTTTCTCTGAATTACAACGTAAAACAGGTTGTCGACGAAGTTGTCTCGTTGAAACCGAGATATATTGGCCTCACGGCCATGACCCACAATATTACTTCGGTGGCGTACCTTTCAGAAATCTTTAAGCGCCTACTCCCAGAGGCGAAAATTATTTTAGGTGGCGTGCATATCACCGCCGCCACTGAAATGACCTATAAAAAATATCCGAGCTTGTTTGATGCCTGCGTGATTGGCGAAGGCGAAGACACTATTTGTGAATTGCTGCGGGCCTTAGATGGCAAACGATCGCTGGAGAATATTCTTGGCGTCGCTTGGCGAGAAGAAGATGGAACGGTTCGAAAAACAGCGCGCCGTCCTGACATTAAGGACATGGATCGCCTACCTTTTCCTGCTTGGGACTTGTTACCAAGCATGAACGATGCCCACGGTTATGGCACCACTTTCATCAGTGCCGGGCAAGGAAAAAGCAATCATCTTATGACCAGTCGCGGGTGTCCGGCGCATTGTGTTTTTTGCGACACCAGCGTCAATGGAAATGCCCTTCGTGGCTACAGTCCCGAATATGTTTTAGAAATGATGGAAATTCTCACAAAAAAATATGGCGTTACCGACATTCAAATCAACGACGACACTTTTGTGAGTTTGCGCAAGCGCATGATGAAAATTTGCGATCTCATGATCGAAAATAAAATAAACGTTTCCTGGTCCTGTGATGCGCGAGTGAATTCTGTCACGGAAGAAGGGATTAGCAAGATGGCCGAGGCCGGCTGCTGGCAAATTGCCTACGGAGTAGAAACGGGCTCGCAACGAGTGATGGACTATCTGAAAAAGAGAATCACCTTTGAACAAATTCGAACTGCTTTTGAGATCACTGATAAAGCGGGAATCGAAAATAAAGGCTTTTTCATTTTGGGACATCCGACTGAAACCCGCGAAAGCTTGGAAGAAACGGTTAAATTTATGCTCGAACTTCCTATGGATGTTGTGGGTTGTACTTTCTTCACCGTTTTCCCTGGGTCTCCCTGTTACGAGGGAATTGAACAGTATGGCAGCTTTAATCCAGACTGGTCGCTCACCAATACCTATTCATGCAGTAATTTCATCGCCAATGGTTTTACGCGTGAGGAACTTATCGCTTTAAGAAGAGACGCCATGAGACGATTTTATTTCCGACCGAAATATATGTATCGTCAGTTAAAACATGCGGGAACAAATCCAAGACATCTGTTTAAATTGGCCAGAGGCGCGGGCAAGGCCGTGTCGAAATTTGTGCTACCGGCGTAATCTCGCATAGAGCTGCAAGTACTGCTTAACCACAATCTTCCAATCATATTTTTTTAGAATGTGAGCACGCAAATTCGCTCCCATCGTCTGACGAAGCGCCTTATCTCGCAAAAGATGCAAAAGTCCGGCGTAAATGCCATCAACCGTTGCCGAAACAGACTGGCCACAATTTAGTGTGGCCAGCTCACCTAGCCCACA
>JAHFAA010000093.1 GCA_023250775.1 Bdellovibrionales bacterium | reverse complement strand
ATTAACGGCAAACCTCAGGATTTGATCACTTCACCTGTACGCACTCAGTTTGGCTACCACATCATAAAAGTTATGTCTGTTCGCGATTTTAAGGAGATAAACCTCCCGCTCTATAAAAAGATCGTTTACGACAAAAAGCGTGATGAAATATTAGATGAGTACTTTGCCACCCTACGGAAGGGTGCCAATATCAAAATCGACAAAAAGTACCTTTAATAATCGCATAAACTATTCTACTTTTACTCCATGAAAATCTTTTTCGTTTGCCTAATGCTGTTTTGCTCGTTTCTTGTTAACGCCAAGCTGTTGGATAAAATAGTTGCTGTTGTCGATGATCAAACTATTTCACAGCTTGATATGACGAGAATCAAAGATACCTTAAAAGCCAGAAATGAAATTTCTCCGCAAATTTTCAACAAGCTGAATTTTTCCGACCAGGAAATTATTCGTATTCTTATCAATAAGAAACTCATTCGCGAGAAATTGAGCTCTCTTGGTTATGTCATTGCCGATGATCAAGTTGAGGCCCAGATCAAGTCGACCGAAGAACGGCTGGGTCTTAATCGCGAAGCCTTACTTAATTTTCTAAAATCAAATGGCCTTGAGTTTGAAGAATATTTTGAAGTTACGAGAGAATCGATTGAATATAATATTTTTCTTTCTCGCATTATTTCGCCCATGATTTCTGTAACTGAACAAGAAATAAAAAATGAATTCTACAAATTAAATGCTTCAAATAGCACTCTTGGTCATCGCTTTGATCTGGTCGATTTTTCGATCAACAAGGGTCTTCTGAAGTCAGACGAAATGGCGCTTCTTCCTGACGCTCTCAAGGGCCTGCAAAAAGGTGAGTCTTTAAGCGGAAATTTTAGCAAATTTGAGGCAACAAACATCAATAGTGTAAACGAAGATGGCCTTGCTAAAGAAATCAAAAGCCAGCTTGATAAAATTAATGTTGGTGATTTTAGCGCTCCCGTCATAATTGGTAAGAAACTTCATATCTTTTTTGTGAAGCGCAAAGAACTTGTCGACTCTGAACAATTCGTAAAACAAAAAGAATCTCTTCGACAAAAGATCTACTCTGAAACCGAAAAACAAGTCACTGATATGTGGTTTCAACGAGAAGAGTCAAAACACTTTATTAAGTTTTTCTAATCATGATTTACATAACACAGGGTAAGCAGGGGTCTATTGGAATCGAGGCCTTGCTCAAGTCGCTTCTCATCCTTCCCAAGAACAGTCTCAAGCATCTTACGATCGTATTAGATCGCGTTCAACTTAGGCACGAACTTGAATCTTTACGAATTCCTTTTGTGATTCATGACACAACTCTTGAGCTGCAGCAGCGGCATATAACGTTGTTAGATCCCAAATTTTCAGAATATTCTGAGACTTTGAATTCTCTTTTGACCGCTCTTTCTTTAGTTCAACCCACTGATTCTCTTTTCACTTTGCCCAGCTCTAAGGATCAGTTTTTTTACCAGGGCAGGCATTACCGTGGGTACACTGATTTTTTCAGAACTTACTTTCATAGAAACGATCTTTCTATGATTTTCAAATCCAATCATTTTGATCTTCTTCTCCTTACTGACCATCTTCCCCTTTCAGAAGTGGCCGAAAAAATTAATGCCCATCTTTTTCAAAAAATTGAAATCACTCTTCTCGGAAGTAAAAAGCATTTTTCCAAATACGAGCATGTCGTTGTGCTCGGCCTTAATCCTCATGCAGGTGAAAATGGACAAATTGGGAAAGAAGAATTGGCGTTCGAAAAATATCTACTGCCTTTGCGCACAAATTTTCCTGAGGTCCTATTCACGGGACCAATTGCAGCTGATTCCTTATTCTTTAAGTCTTCTAACACTAACAAAAAGACCCTGGTGGTTTCACTTTTCCATGATCAAGCTTTGCCTGTCTTTAAGGCCTTAAACATGCTTCATGCGGCACAGATTACGTTTGGACTGCCTTTTCTCAGACTAAGTGTTGTCCATGGGACTGGCGAAGATATTTATGGTAAGAATTTAGCTGACCCAACGAGTATCCTTTACGGACTTAATTCTGCTTTCACGAGTACCTATGGATTACATTTCAATAGAACGAGCGCGTGAACATAATTTAAAAAATATCAGCATACAAATTCCAAAAAATAAATTGGTGGTAATCACTGGTCCAAGTGGTTCAGGCAAGTCTTCTCTTGCATTCGATACAATCTATGCCGAAGGTCAGCGAAGATACATTGAATCTCTATCCAGTTATGCTCGCCAATTTCTGGGTGCCATAAAGCCTGCAAGCGTCGATCGAATTGAAGGATTATCTCCATCAATTGCTATTGATCAAAAAACAAATAGTCGAAACCCTCGATCTACAGTGGGCACGATTACAGAAATCTTTGACTATTTACGGGTACTCTATTCAAGAATTGGAGATGTCTATTGCCCCGCCACCAATCGAATTCTTATTAAATACTCGCCATCCCAAGTTGCTAATGAAATATTGAAATCTCCCGATTCTACAAAAATCTATATTTGTTTTTCTTATTTAATTGATAATAAAAATTCTCTAAATGAATTTCGGGTTTTTCTTGAACAGTCTGGTTTTCGGCGCATTAAACATGGCACTTCTGAATTTTTGATCGAGGAATTTGATGATCATGACATCGATTTTCCATGCGAAGTTTCCGTTATTTTGGATCGCCTTGTTCTCAAAGAAAATATTAGAGAAAGACTTGTCTCTTCAATTGAGCAAGCGTTTAAATTTGGGCATGGCCATTGTCACGTCTATCTTGGTGAGCAAAAAATTAATTATTCTGAAATTCTTTATTCCAAAGATGCAAATATAACTTTTCCAGACTTTGAGCCACGCCATTTTTCGTTCAATTCTCCGCTTGGGGCCTGTGAAAAATGTAATGGTCTAGGTATTAGCCAGGGCTTCACAGACAATGCCATTATTTTTGATAAATCTTTGCCTCTTCTTGAAGGGGCGATTCCTCTCATCAGCAAGCGAAACAACTTCATTCATAAAATGATTCTAGACGTCGCTTCCGCGGAAAAAATTGATTTGGATCTCCCCTACAAAGAGCTTCCGCGTGATTTTAGAAAGGGTATCCTGTTCGGTACAAAAAAAATTTACAAGTTCAGTTTTACGAGTGAAAACTCAAAATTTGAATTTAAAAAACAATTTCAGGGTGTCATCCCATGGCTGGAAAAGAAATATCTCGAAACTGAATCAGACAAAGTCCGCAAAAATCTTGAAGAATACATGGAAGAAGATATTTGCAATCAATGTCATGGCAAGCGCCTCGGTGCTCTTCCTTTGCAAGTTAAGATAAACAAGCTCGATATTATTGAAGTTGCAAACCTGCAAATTGATGAGTGTTTATCTTTTTTCAAGTCGCTCAAACTTTCTAAAGAAAATGAAAAAATCGCAAGCAATTTGCTTAAAGAAATTAGCAATCGTTTATCTTTTCTTTCGGAAGTTGGCCTCGGCTATCTGACACTCAATCGAAGCGCGCAAACTATTTCCGGCGGTGAATCGCAACGAATTCGTCTCGCAACACAGATCGGTTCGGCCTTGACAGGGATTATTTATGTCCTCGACGAGCCTTCAATAGGGCTTCATGCACGCGATACTCATCGTCTTGTGGCCACCTTGAAACATCTCCGCGCTCTTGATAATACAATTATCGTTGTTGAGCATGACGAAGAGACTATTGCTCATGCAGATTTTATTATTGATCTTGGCCCAGGCTCTGGAATTCATGGTGGCGAAATTATTGCATCCGGTTCTGTTGATGAAATCAAGAAAAATCCGAAATCTCTTACAGGGCAATATCTAAACGATTTTAATCTTATTTCACTCAAAAAAAATTATACCTTCAGCGCCAATACTTTCATCGAAATTAAGGGCGCCAATTGTCACAATATTAATAACCTTGACGTGGACATTCCCCTGAATGGACTCGTTTGCCTTACTGGGGTAAGTGGCAGTGGAAAAAGCACTTTACTAGAAAGCGTTCTTGTTCCTGCTCTTACGCAATTTTTTTCTAAGGCATCCATTCGCGCAAATTATAATTCAATCATTGGTCTCAATAAATTAAACAGCTTCATTTTACTTGACCAGGGACCGATTGGTCGCACACCACATTCAAACCTCGCGACTTACACAGGTATTTTTGATCAGATTCGCGAAGTTTTTGCCCAAACGGCCGAAGCAAAAGTTAAGGGATATCTTCCCGGACGCTTTAGTTTTAATGTGAAGGGTGGCCGTTGCGAAGAATGCGAAGGTGATGGAATTAAAAAAATTGAAATGCACTTTTTGCCAGACGTTTATGTAACTTGTTCTGAATGCAACGGTTCTCGTTACAATGTAGAAACTCTTTCTGTTTTATTCAGAGGGAAAAACATCGCTGATATTTTGGATTCCACTGTTGAAGAGAGTTACGAGTTTTTTAAAAATCATCCCAAAATTAGTCGCGCCCTTAAAACGCTACTCGACATTGGACTTGGCTATCTCAAACTTGGGCAACCTGCAACGACTCTTTCCGGTGGTGAAGCACAGCGCTTGAAGCTTGCACGAGAACTCTCTCGTCGAGTTAATGGTCATTGCCTTTATATTCTCGACGAACCTACCACAGGACTTCATACCAATGATGTCAAAATCTTGCTTGCCGCTCTTTTCGATTTAGTTGCGCTTGGACATACCGTGTTTGTTATTGAGCACAATCTCCACGTTATCCGCCATGCTGATTACGTTATTGATCTTGGCCCAGAAGGTGGAGATAAGGGTGGTCAGATTGTCGCTGTGGGTACACCTGAACAAGTGTCAAAAAATACAAAGTCGTTTACCGGTAAATTTTTAAAGAATTTCTTTTCGTAAGACTCTTTGCAAGCTTGCCATTTCCAATGCTGAAAGCGCAGCTTCCCAGCCTTTGTTGCCCATTTTTGTTCCAGCTCTTTCGATGGCCTGCTCGATTGATTCTGTCGTGAGAATTCCAAAAATAATAGGGATGCGTGTATTCAAAGATATTGTGGCGATGCCTTTGGTGGCCTCTCCAGCAACATAGTCAAAATGCGGAGTGGATCCCCTAATCACGGCACCCAAGCAAATAATTGCATCAAATTTCTTACTAAGTGCCAGCTCCTGAGCAGCAAAAGGAATTTCAAACGCACCTGGCACCCATGCCAAGGTCATCTGTTTTGAATCCACATCATGTCTTTGAAGGCAATCTTTCGCACCTTCGATAAGTTTGTTTGTTATGAGTTCATTGAAGCGACTAGCTACGATGGCAATTTTAAGATTTTGTCCGTTGAATTTCCCTTCCAAAACTTCCACTTTCCGCTCCTTTTTATTGTAAAAAAAGATAGTGACCAAAACGCACCTGTTTGGTTTTTAAGTAACCAATATTGTGCTCATTGGGGTTGATATCCAGCGCAATTCTTTCGACCACTTCAATTCCCCAACTACCCATGCTTTCAATCTTTTTGGGGTTATTTGTAATAACTTTTATTTTTTTGTAACCATGATTTTTTAGAATCATCGCTGCATCGTTATAATCGCGTTCGTCAGGCAAAAAACCAAGATGCACATTCGCATCAATAGTATCAAACCCTTCTTCTTGTAATTTATAGGCCTTGAGTTTATTGGCCAGACCGATTCCTCGGCCCTCTTGGCGCAAATAAATCACCATGCCATGCCCATATTCCCCAATCATCGCAAGAGACTTCTGTAGCTGATCACCACAATCACATCTCAAGGAACCAAAGACATCTCCAGTTAAGCATTCTGAATGAATCCTGATCATGGGAATTTCTGGCGCATCGGACTCTTTGATATGTAATGCAATTACTTCGCTTTTCGCGACTGTTGAGAAAACCGAAACTTCAAAATCACCAAACTCTGTTGGCAGACTCGAAGAGGCAACAAGTTCAATTTGTGGACGCTTTTTTAAATACGTCACCAAAGATTGTATGGAGACAATTTTCAGATCAAATTTTTCTGCCAGCTTGAGTAATTCTGGTAGGCGAGACATGGAGCCATCTTCATTCATGATTTCACAGATGACGCCAACTTCACGAAGGCCAGCGAGTTTACAAAATTCAATTGCGGCCTCAGTGTGACCAGGTCTTTCCAAAACTCCCGCCTTACGTGCCACCAAAGGAAAAATGTGCCCTGGTCTATTAAAATCTTCTGGGGTCGTGCCATCTTCAACCAGCGCTTTGATCGTCAAATAGCGATCATGGGCTGAAATTCCTGTGTGGCAGAGTTTGCTATCAATCGAGACTGTAAATGCAGTGGTGTGCAATGAAGTATTGTTGGAAACCATTAGGGGAAGTTCGAGTTCCGCTGCCCTTGTCTCTGACAGAGGTGTGCAAATTAATCCGCGCCCATGAGTGCAAAAAAAGTTAACAAGTTCAGGTGTGATTTTTTCTGCGGCACAAATGAAGTCGCCCTCATTTTCACGATCTTCGTCATCAACAACAATGACCGGTCTTCCGAGTTTGATTTCTTCAATAATTGATTCAATAGTTGAAAGCATAGTTATATCAATCGGTTAGAAATTTTTTAATTTTATCTTCTGATACAGCTTCACTTGTACGATGCGGAGAATATAAAAGCAAATTTTCTACAAATTTTGCCAATAAATCATTCTCAAGATTAACTTTCGTACCAATTTTCCAGTACTTAATAATCGTCCTATCCATCGTGTGGGGTATTATTGACACTGCAATTCTATTATTTCCAGGCGCAACATCGGCTAAGGTTAGTGAAATACCATCCAAGGCAACCGAACCCTCTTTCATCATATAGCGATTAAATTCAGCGGGAATGGTGAGCCAAATCTTGCGAGATTCTCCAATTTTTTCAATTTCGGAGACCATTGCAACTCCATTCACATGTCCTTGGACAAAATGTCCCCCAAGTCGATCATTCGCCCGCAGCGCCAATTCTAAATTCACTTTGTCATTCGCTTTAAAGTTACCGAAAGTCGTTTTTTCCAGCGTTGTTTTAATTGCCTGTACAAAAAAGGCCTTCGACGATTTTTTTATCACCGTCTGACAAACACCATTGATTGCAACCGAATCATCTATCTCAATTTCCGAGACAATAACTGATTCAATTTCAATTAAAATTCCCTCGTTATTTGTAGTGCAGGATAGAATTTTTCCGACGTCCTTAATTAATCCCGTAAACATGCTCAAACTCCCGTCAAATGTACAAAAAAATTGTCACCAATTGTTCGAATCTCGGCAATGTTCATTCTCAAGCACTCTTCAATCGTCGTATTTTTTACATTGTTATAATTACTTTTTCCATTCCCCATAAATATTGGCGAATAAAAGATAAAAATCTCATCAAAAAGTTTTGCATCAATAAAGCTGGAAAAAACTTTTTGTCCACCCTCTACAAGGATAGAGCAAATTCCGTCCTGATAGAGGGCCTTTAGTACCTTGAAGATCGATCTTTCAAAATCGACAAAGTGATAGGTCTTTACAGGGAAAGGAACGACCAATTTTTCTATCCCCGTATGGATGAAAATTATTTTTTCATAATTCAGTTTCTTGAAATGCTCGGCAGGTATCTTTGCGATATCTCCAAAAATAATTTTTTTATTCTCTTTTAGGACATTATTTGATTCATCTCTCGTATTTAAACTTGGCGTGTCAGTCAAAAAAGTATTTATGCCAACCAAAATTGCATCATGCTCTAGGCGCATACCGTGCACATATTCACGACTATGAGACGACGTGATCCATTTGGAGCGACCATTCTCTAAGCAGATTCTTCCGTCCAAAGAGGACGCAATTTTAATTGTGATATAAGGCAAGTTTTTCTGAACATTTTTAAAGTAGAAGCGGTTTAACTTCGCACCTTCGACTTCCAAGGCCCCATGGCTGACTTCGATTCCGGCGTCAGTTAATTTTTTAATCCCATTTCCGCTTACAAATTTGTTTGGATCAATATTTGAAAACACAACTCGCTTAATGCCCGACTTAATAATGAGATCGGTACAAGGCGGTGTTCGTTTGTTCGTATGACAACAAGGTTCTAAGTTGCAATAGAGTGTAGCCCCTTTTAGATCTTCACCCTGAACAGAATTAACCGCATTAACTTCTGCATGGGGAAGTCCCGCTCCCTTGTGAAATCCTTCGCCAATTATTTTTCCGTTTTTTACCAAAACTGATCCGACCATCGGGTTTGGCGCAGTAAAACCCTTGGCCTTTTCGGCTAGCTCAAGACATTTTTTTAAATACAGTAAGTCTAATTCATTTTTCATAGATAAAAAAAAGGGGAGGGCCAAGGCGCCTCCCCTTTGATCAGATTTCTTTCTTCAATAATTAGATCAAGAATACTGAAATCAAAGTAAAGATCACCAATGATTCCATGAGCGCGAGACTTAGAATCATAGGAGTCATAATTTTGTCTGAAGCACTTGGGTTACGAGCAATACCTTCCAAGGCAGCGGCAGCGGCACGTGATTGAGCAGTTGTTCCACCGAATGCGGCAAGACCAACGGCCAAGAAGTAAAAAGCTGCTTTCATAAGGTTAGCTGAACCGCCAGCGGCAGTTGCAGCGGCCTCTTCAGCGCAAACAGCGGTGCTGAAAAGTGCAAGAGCAACGAAAAGAACATGTTTCATAGAACCTCCAATTATAAGTGGCTTAATGATGGTCATCATGATCGTGATGGGCCGTCGCTAAGCTTATGTAAACCATTGAGAGAACCGTAAAGACATAGGCCTGAATAATACAAACCAAGAGTCCTAAAACCAAAAAGACTATTGGAACTCCAAAAGGTGCGAGTTTTGAAAAAATTGAAAGAACTAAGTGGTCACCATACATATTACCGCGAAGACGAAGTGCCAAGGAAACAGGTCTGATACAGTTTGATAGAATTTCTATTGGGAAAAACAAAACGGCCATATACCAAAGTGGGCCGGCAAAGTGTTTTAGATAATTGAGAGTACCCATCTCTTTACATCCCTTTACGTTGTAATAAATAAAGGAAAAAAGGCCCAAGGCCAAAGTGGTACTTAAGTGTTCTGTTGGTGGAAGAAAGCCAGGAATCAATCCGATCAAATTCGAGGTTAGAATGACCAAAAACATTGTGCCGATAAAATTAAAATATTTTGGGCCTTGTTTTTCCCCTATTACGGCACGACATTGTCCCATAATAAATTGTGCATAAGACTCAAAAATATTTCGTAAGGTAATTCCTTCGTCAGGGATTACAATATTTTCAACTTTTTTGAGTTTGGCGCGATATAAAATGCTGAGAAGTACTAAAATGATACCCACTAAAATAAAAGTTAAAACATGCTCTGGCAGAGGAATTTCAAAGTGGTGTGCCAAAGTACTTATCCAAGTAAAACCTTCACTTGCATAGGCCATGCTTGGTAGTAAAATGAAAAACAGTCCTTTTAAAAAAACACGTGCATTCATCACTTAATCCCACATTTAATTACGTTTAAGTGAAACAACTAAAATAAAAATCTGATAGATGTAAAAAATCACCGGTATTATTACTTTGTTTCCAATAAAATGTACACCTATTGCGATCCCCAAAAAAAGCACGATGGCCTTTCCTATAAACATTGCGACTATCGGCAGTCTATTCGTGCCTTGCGTTGCGCCAAGCATTTTGTTGGCACCACTCACGAGCATCATTTGAGAAATGACAACGCTGACGTAAATAACAAGACAAGCAATTAGTACGTCAATAGTTCTCTCAAAAATCACTTCGCCTACATAAGGTAATATCGAGAGAGGAAGATATTTACGAAAATCAATTTTTCTTTCGGGTGCCATACCAAACCAGCATCCCAACACACTGTGCCAGAAATGCAATTAGAATAATATTTCCAACATTTTTGCTAATGATGCCCTTATCTACAGCAACATGCAGAAATAAGGAAACAGAAAAAATTGTGGTGGGCAAGCCGAGGGCAAAGGCCACAACATATCGCCATTTTGTTTCAAATCTCATTATCTTTTCCGCGAAATGCGACGGTTGTAGATACTATTTAATCTTTGTTTGAGAACTTCCGTATTAGGATATTCACCCATAAGTGAGTAGTAGAGGTTGTAGGCCTTTTTTAATTCCTCCATTGTTTCATAGGCATTTGCGATCAGAAATTTGGTTTGAATAATATTTTCCTTATTTGTTTCTACTTTCAAATAATCTTTCCAAAAGTCGATGGCGACCTGGTAATGCTCTTGGAGAAAACTCATGAGTCCGAGATAATAAAGAGATTTTGTTGCGATAGCAGCATCTTGCTCGGCACCAATCTTTCTGAAAGTTTCTTCAGCCAGCTTGTACTGCTTACCATAAAGATAAGATTCACCAAGTCTCAAAAGAAACAAACTATAATTTTCAAGTCGGGGAGTGAATGAAGTTAATTTTTTATAAATCTTGATGCTTTCTTCGTAGTTTCTAAAAAATAAGAAATTTATTTCGGCCTTTTTTTCTTCAGCCTTGATTTGCCACTTTGGATCTTCAGATATCTGACGCAATTTTTCGTAATATTTGAGGGCCGTTATATAATCTCTAAAATGAAGCGAATAGAGTTCACCTAACTGGTAATAGACTTTTACTTTAAGGGGAGTTGGGACAGTACCCTTTAATATTTTCTCTAATAAAAAAATGGCATCGCTATATTGTTGGGCCTTGACTAGCTCTTGGGCCTGAATCAACTCATGCTCAATTCGGGGATTAAGGTTGCATGAGCTGAGACAAAACAATAATAAAAGACTATTGAGGTAACTGAGTATTTTCTTCGTCATCGGCCTCTATAATTTTTTCAACTGCCACTACTTTTTCATTTTCTTTCAGGCGAATCAGGATAACACCCTGAGTGGTGCGTCCCATTAACGATATACCAGCGATTTTCGTTCTGATGACTTGGCCTTTGTCGGTAATTATCATTAAGTCTTCTTTATCCGTGACTGGCTTAATGGCAATGATGTCACCATTTTTCTCGGTGAGCCTCATGGCTAAAATACCCTTACCGCCTCTTGTTTGTTTGCGATAAT
>JAHFAA010000489.1 GCA_023250775.1 Bdellovibrionales bacterium | reverse complement strand
CGTACCACTGCCCAAAATGCCATTTCCGCGCATCACACTGGTCACTGTTCCACCACCACTCACGCCGGCATTGTCGGGAGCGGCAACCCAATGTCCCGCCAGATCATCCCACTTCAGCACATAACCATCAGCGGCCCCGACATCGGCCAGCTTATCCAGAGTGATCGTGCCATTGGCAATTTTGTCATCAGTTACGGCACCGGTGGCAAGCTTGCTATTGGTAACCGCCCCATCAACAATTTTGGCCGAGGTAATAGAATTCGCCGCCGTCTCAAAAACCAGTGGAATAATACTTGAGCCATAGGCGGTCGAAAGCACCAAGTTGTAAACCGTGTCGGAAATAATGGTCAGCGAAGGAAGAGTGTCGACGAAGGCCTGCAGTGTGCCTTTGCTCTTGCTATCGATAAACAACTTTTTATCGAAACCGCTTGGGCCGGTAATGCGAACCGACTCCACTCGATCCAAATTAGTTCCCGAGACATAAACGACATTGCTAATAACCTGAACGGTGTTAATCGAGATCGAGGTTGGCGGCACCAAAGACGGATCAATCGATCTTCGACCCACGCCACCAGTTGAAGCGCCACCTCCGCCTTTGCAAGCGACAATAAGTGACAGCATCAGCACGCTGACAAGTGTCACAAATTTGTATGAGTTAATACCCAGCGACTTCATCCGCCTCCGCCCAAGTCTTTTCGTCCTACAAGACTTAAAAGTTTAAAATCTTTGGGTTTTTTATCTATTCTAAGGGCGTAAGAAAGCGGCCATGTCGAGTATTTTTTAGGTCAGTATTTATGGGTAGTTATACGCATAAAGAAAGCGCAATTGTCCGAAAATGGCCAGATGAATGCCAAATTTTTGGGCCAATAGGAAAGACAATTTTTTTAATTGATGATGGCGCAGTTAAAATTTTGCCAACCGGAATCAGCACCATTTTGTGTTTTGAAGCCAACTTTGACAGTCAGAACTTCAACCGCTTTATCATCGATAACAACAATTTTGCGACCAAACACGAGGGAAGAAATAAATTGCCCGGTGGCCACTCGAAGATCAAAGTTCTCATCGACTCTTCTGGCACCAAAAGCGAGACAGGTAGGATTTTTTAGTCCATCAACTTTTGAAGTAAGAGTGTTGTAAATATTTGTGGCGCCAGTAATGGTCGTTGAATCTAAATCTTCAACCTTTAAATTTGCCAAGGCCGAGAAAGACAAAAGAACGAGCGCTGTCAGCAATATTTTTTTCATAAGTTCTCCAGATAAAAAATTGTTACCGTAAATTGGTAGCAAAGAAAATTGCGAATGTGAAGAAAACGTTTCCCCAATCGAAAACTAATGTCACCTTGACATCCATCGATCTTCCCCTAAAATTTGTTTCATCTTTTTCAGGGGAAATTTGTGAAAAAAAAACTGCTCATTATCATCACTTTCGGCGTCTTTTTATTCCTACTCCTGCCAATTTCAAATCTCCTCGTTCATCCATCAATAACCGTTTTATCAAACACCTCCCAAGGCCCTGAGGCCACAGCGGTCGCTCATATTTTTGATGCCAAGTGTGCCTTCTGCCATGTGCCCAATGTTGAACTTCCCTTCTACGCCAAATTGCCAGTGGCCTCGTCACTGATGCAAAGTGATATTGCCGCAGGCATCAAGGCCATGAACTTTGAAAAAGAACTCTTCACCCCAGGAAAAGTTCCACCCGGCCCGGTCTTGGCAAAAATTGAACGGGAGCTCAAATCTGGCGATATGCCACCTTTACAATTTCTCGCTCTCCATTGGAAAGGTTCGCTCACAACTGCTGAGCGCGACGCTGTTTTCACTTGGATCGCCGGCCTTAGAAGCAAGTCAGCTCCTCCTGGCACCCCACCCGCCGTCGCCGCCGGCCCCGTGCATCCCCTTCCTCTTTTTGTCGATGTGGATGCACGCAAAGTGGCCTTGGGCCAGCGCCTCTACAATGACAAACGGCTTTCAGCGGATAACACTATCGCCTGCGCAACTTGCCATGATTTGAACAAAGGCGGCACTGATCAGGACAAAGTCTCTACCGGGATTCGTGGCCAAAAAGGAGGCATTAATGCTCCCACGACCTTCAATTCCGGTTTTCAATTCATGCATTTTTGGGATGGGCGAGCGGCAACTTTACAGGCCCAGGCCGGCGGACCTCCCCAAAATCCCATTGAAATGGGCTCAAACTGGAATGAGATTTCAGACAAACTCGGGCAAGATGAGGCCTTCGCAAAAGAATTCAAAAGCGTCTATGCCGATGGCCTTTCAGAAAAAAATATTACCGATGCCATCGCCGAATATGAACGCACCCTCATCACGCCCAATTCACGCTTTGACAAATTTCTCATGGGACAAGGTGATTTGACGGCAGAGGAAAAACATGGCTGGCAACTTTTTCAAGAGAAGGGCTGCACCACCTGCCATACGGGGAAGTTATTAGGAGGAGAATCTTTCGAGCTGCTGGGACGTGAAGATGACTATTTCGCCACACGCGGAAATCTTACCGATGCCGATAACGGCCGCTGGAATGTCACCAAGCAAGAATCTGATCGACACAAATTCAAAGTTCCCACGCTGCGGAATATTGCTCGCACAGCTCCCTATTTTCATGACGGGTCCGCCGCCACACTGGGAGCTGCGGTGCAAACTATGGCCCACTTTCAACTTGGTGAAAATTTATCTGAGTCCGAGCGTGATGCTGTGGTAAAGTTCCTGGAAACCCTCACGGGCGAATTTGAAGGCAAACCTCTGTAATTAAATTTTATGAAAAAAATAAACGCGCTTAAGAGCTTGGTTGGAAACACGCCCCTTCTTGTCATCGAATATGAATACAAAAAGAAAAAGCGTGTCATCTATGCCAAGGCCGAGCAATTAAACATGACCGGCAGTATTAAGGATCGCATGGCCTTGCATATTATGAGCAAGGCCTACGCTTCAGGCGCTTTGCGATCCGGCACAAGAATTATTGAGGCCACCAGCGGAAATACGGGAATTTCTTTTTCC
>JAHFAA010000092.1 GCA_023250775.1 Bdellovibrionales bacterium | reverse complement strand
CCACAACTGTTCCATAACCGGTCGGAGTATAGAAACCTCGAATTCCCATGCCGCCGGCCCGAATACGTTCGGCAAAAGTTCCCTGGGGAACCAAGTCGACTTCAATTTCTTTGGCGAACATTTGTTTTTCAAGATCAGGATTGCCGCCAACATAAGAACAAATGGCCTTGCGGATTTTTTTTTGCACCAGAATTTTCACAAGGCCGCGTCCGGAGTTTCCAATATTATTTGAAATAACAGTGAGATCTTTGATATCGATTTGTGTGAGGGCATCAATACAATTTTCCGCGATTCCGCATAGACCAAAACCTCCACTCATGAGCGTCATGCCAGATTTGATTCCGTTTAAGGCCTCAAAGGCATCGCGACAAACTTTACTCATATAACAGATTCTCCTGGGGTAATTGAGATTACGGGGCGGTGATGACTTTGCGGATAACTCTCATGGCCGTCGTCAGCTCATCAATGCCATAAGTTAAGGCCGGGCAAAGGATAAGCATTTTTTCTTTCACGAGCGCATAGGCCCCGGCCTGAAAAACAGCATCAAAGGTAAGGGGTTTTTTGAGTTCAATCGCCGCCAGCATTCCAATATTACGGATGGTGCTGACTTCTGGAAGCTCTCTTAGTTCGTTAAGCTGATTTGAAAAATGTGGAATCAAATTGCGTAGTTTATTTTGGAATTCGACAGAGGATGTAAAGGTCAGGACACCATTAAGTGCGGCAAGTCCCAAAGGATGAGCATAATTGGTGAGACCGCAACTAAGCACTCGATCGTCATAGAAATGGGCACAATCATCCGATACCCATAATGCCCCAAACGGCACATATCCACCTGAAATGGCCTTGGCCATACAAATAAAATCCGGTCTGACCGGAAAATGAAAAAAGCCAAAGGCACGGCCTGTTCGATAGAAACCACAGACAACTTCATCCAAAATAAGTTTGATACCAAATTCATTACACAGTTTTTGAATGCCATTCCACCATTTTGCACTTGGAATATAAACACCGTTGGCGCCGGAGACAGTTTCCAGGCAGAAAGCGGCGATTTTCTCTGGTCCGGTTTCCAAAATAATTTTGCGAGTTTGCTCCAGATCTTGGTCATCATCGGGCTCAGGAATGCGCACGGTATACTCACTCAGCGTCAGATGTCCTTGATTTCGCCAGTCTCCAGTTACGGAAAGTGCACCCAAGCTTGCACCATGATAGGATTTTTTTCGCGCCAAAATCAAATTTCGCCCGGTAAATTGGCGCGCCATTTTAATGGCATTTTCCACTGACTCGGCACCGGAAACGGTATAGAAAATCTTTCCGCCTCCAAGATTAATAAGGTCGACAAGTTTTTTGGTGACATCGGTTTTAAGATTAAAAACGGCCTTTGGCGAGGTCATCGGAACATTTCGAAGCTGCTCCATGATGGGATTGATGATCTGCTGATTTTTCAGGCCAAAAGATGCCTGAAAGCTGATGCTGGTTAGATCAAAAATTCGTTGGCCTGATTCGAGAATAATCTGATGATCTTTGACCTCTTTTAAATTAAATGAGGTGGCATCTTTTTGCTTGGTCCAGGAAAAGAGAAAAGGAAAATCCATAAATCACCTTCGCGTTGTTTTCAAAAGCTTAAGTTTTTCAAGATCAAAATCGTAATGAACATAGTTCTCGTCATGCACGGGGCATCCTCGCCATACGCCGAAGATTTTACTTTGAAAATCGTAGACACCACCACCGCAAGTAAAAGAGGGGTCCTGCAGCCCGCTTTCAAAATGGCTGCAGATACCTTTGGGGTGGTTAATATGTGAAGTTAAAATTTTGAAGAGTCCTTTCGCATCTGTGACATCGTGTCCATGCTCTTCCAGCAGCTGCCAGCGAGAAAAGGTGGTTGAACTGAGTGACGCTTGATCTTCAAGCGCTTTTGTCTTGGGAGAAATGCAATGATTGGTATGAAAGCAAAGACCACCACGATCCGCGTCTGTAATGGAAGACACCATTTCCTTCACATCAGGAGTGATTTCCCAATGCTGGGCGGTTTTTGCATCGGCAATGAGATAATTGTGTCCCGAGGTCACGGGTGCCTTAATCAAGCTACTTTGCATTTGCTTGAAATCGGGAAATTGCAGGGAGCGACGAACCAGCGCCGGCCAGATCACCCCGGGTCTGGCACCAGTGGTATTAATATTGTTCACACCGATAAATAAACCGTTTTGACTGACTCCCATGAGCCCTAAGCATCCCACTAAGGAAAGAATAACTTGCCCAGGCCCTTCTGCCGTCTCAGGAGCTACAATGGTGCAAATATAATTTTTGGCCGTGCGATGCATATCCCAGGTTTGTCCGGCAACCATGTGGTCTCGATGTTTGGCGGCAATGGATGAGCAACCTTGATCCGGAATAATATCTCTAAAATCGGTATAGTTGTTGAGAATCACAATTTCGGTGAGCGTGAGACCGGAGCCTTGGTATAGGCCTTCTAATTCTAATGCTAGAGAGGGAGCAAATTTCTTTGTGATATCCCATTGCTGCTGGGCCAGATCTTTAAGCTTAGGTTTTAAAGCGGGATTTTTTTTCAACATCAAATCCTGCCGAATTTTTGCTAGCTCATGGATTCCCGTGCGCATGGATTCCCCATGCATCTGCCCCCACTCACGGGGGCCTTTATCTGCAGGGTAATAAATGATGGGGTGTCCTTGATCAGTGAGTGTCATTGTTTACATCGCCTGAATCGTCCGTCAGAGTTCCTGCTGTTCGAATGAACTGCAACATGCTGTCAAAGTTGGGACAAATTAGATAACGAGACTCAATCATCTCTTCTTGGGTTGTGGAAACTTTTAAAAACAACTGCTGCAAAGAAGTGGGAATCGTGCCTTTAAAGTGTCCATATCCAGTGGAGAGAAATAAATCCTTCACGCGGCATTCGCTCAACGTATTTTTTAAAATGGCATTAAAAATTCTGCGAATTTCTCCGAACTCATGTTTCTTCTCGTACACTCGTCGAATGGATTCGGTATAGGTGGCCAGCGACAGTTCGTCGCCATCCCACGTACTAATGAGCATAAGGGGTTTTGCCACATAGAGATCTTGTCGCATCCAGACCGCGCCTATCTGCCCGCCGCCATACACCATGAGAGCGTCAGGACAAATTTCAGGATCATTGGCGGCAAAGAAGTGTTCTTGGTTAAAGCGGAAAAAGGATGAGGCCGTTTCGTTGTAAACCATCGGGACGTTGTGCTTACTGCATAATTGCTTAAGTAGTTTTAAAAATTTTAGTGGCACACAATCCATAAAACGTTGGCGAATAGGTTCCAACCAAACCGCCATAATATTGCCGAGATCAAGTTCCATCTCGACTAATTGAAGAACCTGCTCGAAATTTTCTTCCGTCGGGTTAGGCAACACCGAAACCGGGAAATAAGGTGCGTGGAATTGCCCCAGAGATCTGGCAAAAAAACTGCCGTACCCAAAGAAGTGTCCTTCAAAAGTGAGACTCTTCATATTTTTTTTGCTGTTATACCAAATTGATTTGGCAATTTTGTCGGCACACTCGGCCTGACCGCTTGAGGAATAGGCATGCTGTAAGAAAGAAGGCGCAAGAGAAACCAAGTATTTAAAATTTTCCAGGTAACTTTCGCTCACAAAATTAGAAAGACAAACTTTGTTCACCATACTGTGAAGATTGTTTTTCATGAATTCAGCTGTGAGGTCTCCGACTCCCAAGGGAGAGTTGATGGCCGAGCAAAGGTTAATGGCAGGAGAAGTCCACTGAAGCGGCATGGTGTAGTAGGTGACATCGCGGTTTTCTGCGAAGTCAGCATATTCCTCACGCAGAAAATCCATTTCATAGCTCCCGTGCGAGAGGTTAAGCCCCAACATAGATTTTGCCAGAATGTGGCGATTTTTTCCATTGATCCGGTTGGCCTTTTTCAGAAAGGCCGCCAGAACGGAAGCATACTTGATGGAACGGCCAAGGCCTGTTCCCTGAAATTCTTTGGCGACAGTCGTATCGATGGCATAGTAGCTATTGGGATCGCCAAAAGAGGGATCACGACGAACGCCTCGCTCAAGCGGATAGTTTTTGAGTGGAGAGGCAAAGGCCATGGCCGCCAGCTTTTCGCCTTGGCACACGACTAAGGCAATGCCCTTGGCGTCTTTGGCGGTTAACTCAAGGGTCGCGATGGCCGTTTGTCGCGCAGGTTCGTATATTGTTTTTTCCAGAGCATCAATGGCATTTTTGAAACGTCCAAAATTTATGGAATCAACCAGCATGAGCTGATAACCTTCAGGAAGCTGAAGGAGTGAAAGACCTTTTTCCCAAACCGACTTGAGATTGATTTCTTTCCCGAGAAATGTATCCAGCTTCAGTTCCAGAAAAAACTCATGCCAGCGATACAGAAAATCAATGCTCGTCACATCTATTTTAGCTTGAGTTGGCAAAATAGGTTTGGCCTGCAAAAAAAGCTCATCACAAATTTTATCCAGCTCGGCAAAAAGAAAGGCAAGATCCGCTTTTTCATAAGAGAGATTGAGTCTGAAACGCATGGTATGGGTGCCGGCATTGTAGTAAAGGAGGCCATGCTTGAAACGGAGATCGATGAATTTATTAAAAAACTCTTCGGATTTTACATCAAAGGCGAAGGCCATTCCATTGCAGCGAGGGCGGTGAATAAATTGCGAGTATTTCTCGATCAGAGGTTTAAGCATCGTTCTCGTTTCTTTTTCCAAGTCACAGATCGCCTTTTGCGACTGCGCCAACATTTGGGCGTGAATAGTTCCTCTGATAAAGGAAGCGACCTGAAATTCCTCGCCGGTCATGTCGAGAGGACTTTGAGAAAGCACCATGCCCACTTGCGCTTTCTTGGCACAAACCACGTAGTTGGGGACGAGAGGGTTGCCGTGGCGATCCTGAAGCTTTAACTGGCGATGCCAGAAAAATTCTCGCCCAAGGTGAAAGCCTGTTTGGACTTCATCAAAAATGACAGGGATGCCATGAGACTGTGCCATCAAGACAAGCGCGGTGAAAAAACGGTCTGAGAGATAACGATCTCCACCTTCACACTGCATAGGCTCAATCACAAGCGCAAAAATTTCTTCGGATAAAAGGTGTTCGCGCACCTTGGCCAGCGACTGAACTTCACGCGCCATTTGCAAATCGATGCTCCACTCTAGGTTCGGCGCCCAATTGTTGTTGGGAGAATTTTCCCAGCTTTGCCGCCAATCCTTGGGAATAGGTTGGTTCACGGCCTCATCAGGAAGTTCAGGCGATGGGCAGTAGACCACTTCATATCCCGGCCATTCAAAAGGTTCGCGCTTGCTCTTGTTCCAGGTGGCACTTAAAGTCACCATCATTCTTCCATGAAAAGAACCTTCGAAGGCCAAAATCTTTTTGGCCCTTTTGTTGTGACGATTTCGATAACATTCGCCCAGGGCCATCTCATTGGCCTCGGCACCTGAATGGCCAATTCTGAAAAAAACATTTTTCCAGTTCAATTGACGAGCAAGAAATTGGGCAAAAGAGTTACGCATTTCCAGAAAGGAATCGGTGTTTGATAAATTGGCCCAAGATTCAAGAAAATGGCCGGTTCCAAAAAAAGGGACTGAGTTAAATCCAAAACCGAGCGTTGCAATTTGGCTGCCGGCATCTTGCATATAAGCGAAGGAACCAGGTTTAGAACCTTCCAAGGCCATATAAGGGCCAACGGATTTTTTGAGGGCGGTCAGGTATGGCTTTTTTTCCGATGGAATTAAATTGTCCGCATAATATTTTTCGAGCTTGGACTTTGAGTGTTTCTCGTCATCGGCATTAATTAGATTGTTTGCCATGATCTGTGATCTCCTATGATTGCTTAAGACATTGCTGAATAACATCTTTCATGAAGGACACAAAAGTGATCCCCGAGGCCTCCATCATTTTGGGAAACATCGAGATCGGGGTCAGACCAGGAAAAGTATTGATCTCGTTGACATAGATTTCTTGCTTGTTTGTCAGAAAAAAATCGATGCGCGAGAGATGTTGTATTTTGAGCCCACGAAAGGCCTTCTTGGCGTACGCTTGCATCTCCTCGACTGTTTTTGCGGAAAGTCCTGGGGCACGCAGAACAGTGTTGGTGGTACTTTTGGGTGAGTACTTTTCCTCGTAGGAATAAAATTTACTGGGGCAGATGATTTCACCAGGGTAAGAAGTGTGAAGATTACCCTCGTATTCAAAAACGGAGATTTCTAATTCCCGCCCATAGAGGCGTTTTTCCACTAGGACGTAGGGAGAGAACTGGAAGGCCTGGGTGATGGCCGTTTTGAGCTCGCTTAAATTGGAAGCGGGGTAACACCCGACAGAGGAACCTTGACTGCTTGCCTTGACAAAAACCTCTGGCGTGGTGCCTGTTTGAATAAAAAAATCACAGGCCCTTTTTAAATTCTCTTCATTCAGCTCGTCAAGAAACACGAAGGGTGTGTTGGGTATTCTGAGAGCATCCAACCACAGCTTCGTGCTGACTTTATTGAAACAAATTTTAGAGGCCTCAGGAGAGGCACCCAGGTAGGGGATGCCATAGATGCTTAGGTGCGATTGAATGTCCCCAGTTTCGCCTGGTGGGCCATGAATACAGGGGACGACGAGGTCAACGTCAATAAAGCTTGTATGACCGATCTCGTTTTGGACACAGAGCTGTTTTCCCGGCCTCAAATAGCAAGGAGTGGATTTCGGGCCCTGTTGCAGGTTCCAGACGCCCTGGTGATCAATGAGAACCTCATAGACCTCGTGGCGCAAGCCTTTTTGAATGGTTTCAATGATATATCTGGCGGAAACCATAGAGACTTCGTGTTCAGTTCCGCCACCGCCGTAAATGACTAGGATGGAAGGCCTTGTTTTCACGGCCACACTCCGAGGTAAGTTAGATTCGTGTTTTTTAAATGCTTTAAGAGATTATCAACCTGCAAAATATAAATCAATGTATTCCCATGTAAAAAGGTGAGGGTTGGGAGTTAGTTTTGACTCGTACCCTTTTAACATGGTATGTCTTGCGAGTTTTTGAGGGAATCTTTGTATGAATCCGACTCACGAATTAAACGAAATGGAAAGTCTATCTGACGCGATCGATGCTAACTCTACTTTTGCCAATAGGGAGATAGTCGATGTGTTGGTGAACTACCTCCATAATGAGGCAATTCCGGGAGTGGAGGCAAGTGAACTCACGGTTCCCGACCTTGGCCGGGCCTTTTACCGTATCGGTAAGGTTTATTACGATAAGGCCGATCTAGAAAAGGCCCGACGCTGTTTCGAAAAGGCCATTGAATACTCTGAAAGTCCTCGCGATCTTTACGCTCTCTTCAAAATTTACGGTTTCTTAATTCGTATTTGTTCAGAGCAGGTTCAAACTGAGCTTGCTGAAAAATATATCTTTGAAAGTGAACGTATCATTGAGCAATTGACTTCCGTTCTAGGTAGTTTGAGTGGCGAATATTTTTATAATGTCGGCCTGACCAAAACCTACCGAGGCGCCTTTCGAGACGCTCGCGCACAATTTGAATTGGCGTGCAAAAAATCCAAAGAAGAAAATGGCCCTGATTTATTGGCCAAAACTTTGTTGGCCTTGGCCTCAACCTGCTATTACCAAAAAGAATATGACCTCGCGTTAGGTCATCTTGACCAACTGGAACAAGTCTTAAGTATTATCGACAAATCCTATTTGAAGGCCTCGATGCTTCTCTATTACGGACGCATTTATGTGGAACTCGGTCAGATGGATCGTGCCATGGAGTTTTACCAACAGTCTTTGGTCAAATTTCAAGAAAAAAGGTGTTGGAATTCTTTGGGCCATGTTCTTTTGGGAATGGGGTCCTTGTGCAAACGCCTTGGTGAATATGAAAAGAGTTTAGTCTATTTTGGCCTGGCCCAGCAGATGACTTGTTCGCGCGATTTTAAACGTCTGCAACGTCTGATCAAGTCAGAAATTGAAGATGTTCATGACGCCAGCATTGATATTTATCTTGATAGAACCAATCGCCAAATCGTGGAAAAAGGTCTTGGCACTATCGATTTCAAACATCGTTTTGTTCTTCTCGAAATTCTCTTTTTGTTGGCCAAAAATCCAGGCCAGTACTTTGATAAAGAACAATTGGCCAAGTCTATCTGGAAAGATGAGTATAATCCTCTCATTCATGATAAACTGATTTACACATCAGTAAGTCGACTCAGAAAATTGATTGAGCCTAAAAATGGCAAAGGTGAAAAAAGAAAATACATTATCCGAGGAAAAGATGGATATACCTTCAATCCTCGCGTCAAAATTCGTTTCCATATTGAGAACCGTGCTGAAGAGGCCGGCCCAATTGGCAATGTGGATCTCACTTCTCCCGTGTAGTTGGATATTCTGCCAGCAAAGCTCCGCCGAAATAGTGATCGAGGATCGTCCTTTTTTACGAGTTGATGATCGCGTGTTTTTTGAAAAACGAGTTCTGACCGAATTGCCAAAGCTACAAATTCTGAAATGTTATTTTGAAGATTCGTATCTTCTCTCAATGGCGAAAATTCTTCCTGAACGCTATAGCGAGGCCCTGGTCACTTTGAAAACTTGGCCTAAAATGCGAGGACTTGAGAGTGATATTTTCAATTTGGTCATGATTTATAAAATGGAAAGACATTTACGTGACACGGGTATGAATCGACTTGATCATAGTGAGAAGTCACGCATCTTGGCCGGTCGCCCAAGGCCACTCAAAGAATGCGGGATGAAAAAAGGCCTCGCTCTGACTGAATTTCAGCAGGATGTGATTGCCATGGAGTTTTCTTTGCGCGACCGCTTTTCCCTTTCGACAGGATCACCGACACAGAAGGTTTTACCTTTCACGGGAGTCAGCGAGAGCGATAGGTTGGCCAGCTCGGAAAAATTTTTAAAGCAATTTATTGCCAACGTTTATTCTCAATATGGACATTATATTTTCACCTATGCTCCCTAAAGATGATAACAGGCCCCATTTAGAAAACTTCACCTTGCCTCTCTCTGATGCAGCGGCCAGGAACTTCTTTCGTCTTGATCAATTTATCGCTCCAGGGTGTTGGTCACTTCAGGATTGGCAACTCTTGCGCGGTGATTATTTTTTGTGTGCAGTGAGTAAAAAACAAGGGACAGAAGATTCTTTGTTTGGAGCTCTCTTGGGTGTTGATCCAGTTCAAGGCGAGGTCGGACATTTGCTTAAGCTTGTCATGCATCCGGAAATGCGTCGACAAGGTGGGGCCAACACCCTGTTAGAACATTACCTTGGGCACCTCAGATCCAAAGGTGCCCGTTCACTTTACCTAGAGGTTGCCGCAAAAAATTTCCAGGCCATCAGTTTTTATCGCAAATCTGGCCTGAAGGACCTGTGCGTTAAAAAGAAATTTTACCAAAGCGGTGAAGATGCTCTCAGCATGGAACTTCTCCTCATCTAACAGTTTGATTTTTTGAGAGAAAAGAGCTATGAATAACTTGGCCTATGTTCGTGGGAACAAGGCCAACCTTTTTAATTTGTCTGATTAGAGGGTGGATCGATAGTTCCGCCCTTTTTTTTTGGTGCAAAGTATGGAGTTTGTGAAAGAGCGACAGGGAATGGAAAAAAGATTTTATGTCCTGTGCCAGCAGGTGGTCGAGAAATTGGGCCTGGGACTTTATGATTTAGAATATCTGCCAGGGAGTGGGGAGCTTCGCGTGTATATAAGTACTCCCGATCCAAAGGGTGTCAAAATTGAGGACTGTGTGCGAGTGGATGAGGCCATGACCCCTTTCATCGATTCGTTGGATTGGATGCCGAAAAAATTGACGTTAGAGGTATCTTCTCCTGGTCTTTATAGAAATTTGCGTGATCGCAGTCATTTCGCAAAGGCGGTTGGTGAAATTGTTCTGCTTTCCTTGGCCAAGAGCTTTTCTTACGAGAAGCTGAAAAATATTAAAAAAGTGAGAGGCCTGTTGCTTGCCTGTCATGACGATTCGATTGAAGTGCAGATGAAAGAAAAAGGCGCGAGTGGAAACGTTGAGATTCCATTTGAAAATATTAAAAAGGCCAACGTTGATCCAGATTTTAACGAGTTAATGTCTCAAAAAATATCTAAAGAGGTGAAACTATGAACACATTTTCCGAGCTAGGACGCGTGATAGAGGCCCTGGGCAAAGATCGTGGAATTGACCGAGGCGTTGTCATTAAGGCCATCGAACAAGCGTTCCTCGTGACTGCTCGAAAGAAATTCGGGATTCAAGGTGAATATGAAACTCGTTACAACGATGGCGACTCTGATGTCGAAATTTATCAATATAAAAATGTGGTTGATAAGGTTAGAGATTCAATTCTTGAAATCTGCTTAGATGATGCCAAGGCCCTCGATCAGGAGGCCGAGATTGGCGATCAGCTTGGGATTCGAATCGAAAATCCAAACTTTTCACGTGTTGACGTGCAAACCGCGAAGCAAATTATTTTTCAAAAAGTTCGCGATGCTGAAAGAGAGATTCTCTTTGCCGAGTTTAAACATCGCGAAGGTGAGTTAGTGACCGGAATTGCTCGTCGCTATGAGCGCGGCAATATCATGGTGGATTTGGGCAAGGCCGAGGCCATTTTGCCACGGAAGGAAATTATTCCTGGAGAAAATTTCAAGCCGGGTGATCGGATTCAGGCCTACCTGACTGAAGTTGTTATGACGAATAGAGGGCCGGAAATTCGTTTGTCGAGAACCTCACCCCTCTTTTTAATTAAATTATTTGAACTTGAAGTTCCAGAGATTGTCGATGGAACTATCGAAGTGCGTTCGGCTGCCAGAGAACCCGGTCAACGTGCCAAAATTGCTGTCGCCTCTGTTGATAAAGATATTGATCCAGTCGGTGCCTGTGTTGGTATGAAGGGAAGCCGTGTTCAGAATGTCGTGAATGAGCTTCAGGGCGAAAAAATCGACATCGTAAGATGGTCTGATGATCTCAGTACTTTTGCGCGCGCCGCTTTGGCCCCTGCCGAGATCGCCAATATTATGTTTGACGATGAAGAACACTCCATGGATGTGGTTGTGGAAGATGAGCAGCTTTCCTTGGCGATTGGTCGTCGTGGACAGAATGTTCG
>JAHFAA010000488.1 GCA_023250775.1 Bdellovibrionales bacterium | reverse complement strand
CGGCGGTACTCCGTTTGGCATTGATCGGACAGCCAGAAACGCAACAGCTCTGGCCATCACAACCAGTTTCGGCGCGATGGAGTGGCCCGTAAGTATATCCGGTTCCGTTCAGTCCTTTGTCCAATACCCTGGCAATCCCGCCTTGAATATTCGCCGGCACAGGAGGTACTCCGCCCAGCATCGCTTCAACGAAGGGAAAATGTTTTTCCAAATCTATTTCGAGTCCTAACATTCCTCGCCAGCGATCCAAAACAGCTTGGGGAGTTCGAATACAAGTTCCGCTGTTGATGAAGGTTGTTCCTCCCACACAGGTGCCAGTGGGAATCCACAAGGGGGCGTTGGAGAGCGAAAACTGAATGCCCGCCTGAGTATAAAGCTTGCGCATCATATCGGCGGCCATGCCGGTTAAATCCTGACGCTTGAAATAATGCCCCTCTTCTAAAACCACCACGGCCTTGCCTCGATTCGCCATCTCATAGGCAAAAGCGGCCCCGCCGGCACCAGAACCAATCACCACACAATCAGCTTCGATCATTGATTCGTCAGAAGTGCGCCGCGTGCGAGGTGCAAAACTCTGTGCCATCCACGGTTCGTTCTCAACCGTTTTAGGTGGCTCGACTATATTTTGGCCTTTGGCCTTGAGATAGGCCTTCTGATCAAAGAGCGGATAAAGAATAGTGGTAAGCAAAGGCAGCAAGGCCAATTTTATAACCGAATTTTTTCTGATCTTCTGAAGCAGCTCCTCACCTTCATCAGGTGTGAGACGTGAGAGTGAGTTGAAAAAGAAAATCCATGAGAGCATGCGAATAAAATACATCGCCCAACACAGCATCAAATAAATAAAGTAAGGCGTTGGGGCCAATTGCGCTTCAATACTACGGATGAGTTGTTCTTCCGTCCCCAGTTGCAAAATATCTGGGTACAAGTGCCGACCCAATTCGTAAAATCGCGTGGCCAAAAAACCATGAGGACGATGGGCCCAAGTCGAATGCTTGATCCGAAGACCGAAAGGAAATTGCCAAAGCGGAGGTTGATATTCCAACTCACACTTGGCGATGGCCTTTCCATTTTGAGTCATTTCGCCTGGCAGCCACACCAGTGAGTGGCGTAACTTTCGCCAAGAAAAAGGCCACCACATGTAGCGTTTGGCGCCGGAAATTTGCCACTCACCCCAAGGTGATTTTTCACTCACAATTTTGTAGGCCACTCCCTCATGAGAAATACTCATGGTGCCCGAAATGGGAACTTGCCGTTCGTCAAAGGAGGTTTCCTCTTTTAAGGGCAAACCTGGAAAATTGGCAAGGCCTTTAAAATCCAGATTAAACGGGTACTGAAAAAATTTTGGCGAAAATGCATGGATGGTGAAATCGAACGGATATTGAGCATCGGTTTCGATTTGCGTGCCTTGCATCCCTGCGCTGGGGAGAAACTGAATCCAGCCGGCCATGCGCTCTGAAAGTCGAACTCCTAGTTGTCCCATTATTTTTGAACTCCATAATCTGGAGAAAACTTAATCACTGGCGGTTGATAGGCTGCACCCTTTTCCGGATTGTTAGGAAAATGCGCGACAAAACGCTCCGTCAACGCCGTGATCGTCAAGCTCGGGTTAACGGCCAGGTTTGATGGAACGACAGAAGCGTCGCTGACATAGAGTCCCTTATATCCAAACAATTCATGATTACTGTCGACCGCTCCCTCTTGCGCATTTTTGCCAATCAAGGCGCCTCCCAAAATATGAGCAGTGGCGGGAGTTTGAAAAAATACTTCACTAAAAATATTTTGCGGTTCGCCCTTGATAATATCGGCCAACTTAAGCGCGGCATCTTGGGCAACGGGCAAGTAGCTGGGAATTTCTCCCTCCTGCGGTTGCCCCTTCAAGCCCAAGCGAAAAAGATTCAAAACCGGCCGGCCCAAAGTAAGTTTTATTTTGCTTTCCACTGATTGCATCACCAGCAGAATAATTGTGCTCGTGGCCCAATCTCGTAAAAAGAGCAGACGAAGAAAATTCAAAGGTCTGGTTAAAAAACGCCAAACCATTTTGAGGGGACGAACAATACAGTTTCCAGCACCGGCGAGAGGAACCGCCATAAATCGCAGCAAATCAGAACCTGCCGGATAGCGCACGCCTTCAATGGTGGTATCAGGATCGGGACAAAAGGCAGCACCAATCGCCACACCTTTTGAAAAATCTTGTTCTTGATCGAAGGTTGAGGCCCCCAATAAACTCTCTCCGTTGGATCGGACATCTTCGCCAATTTTTTTCGAAAGCTGAGGTAAAGTTTTATAGACATCACGATTTTTCAAAAGCAATTCAACAGTTCCCAGCGCTCCTGCGGCAAAAATCACTTTTTTGCCCTTGAACGTCATTCCGGCGCTGCCGCACCAAGAGCGCGAGGAAACTGTAGACACTGAATAACTGCCGTCTTGTTCTGGCGTGATTTTCTCTGCTCGTAATCCGGGAAATATTTTCGCACCCCATTTATGAGCAAAGTACAGATAGTTTTTATCCAAAGTATTTTTGGCGCCATTGGGGCAACCAATCATACAGCTTCCGCAAAAGTAACAACCGCTGCGAGAGGGGCCATCACCACTAAAATAAGGATCGGGGACTTCAACTTCTGGTTTGCCGAAAAAAATCGCCACCTCAGTGGCATGAAACGTTTCCGCAGCACTCATTTTTTCGCTCAAGGTTTTTATCGCTAAATCATTGGGAGCAAGATAAGGATTAGTGGTCACGCCCAGCATTTTTCGAGCGATATCAAAATGAGGCCAGAGTTCTTTGACCCAATCGACCGCCTTCGGCCAGGTTGGCCCGCGAAAAATATTCTCTTCCGGTCGCAAGAGGGTATTGGCATAGACCAAACTTCCACCACCGACTCCGGCTCCGTGCAAAATCATCAATTTTTTTAATAATGAAATTTTCTGAATACCAAAACAACGGATGATGGGGGCCCATAAATACTTGGGGGCATTCCAATTGGATTTTGGAAAATCGGAATTTTTCCACGACATCC
>JAHFAA010000091.1:5498-11091 GCA_023250775.1 Bdellovibrionales bacterium | reverse complement strand
CTTGAAGTGTCATCAAGCTTAGGGCACCCCACCGTCACCGATCGGTTGCGAATATAGTCCTTGTGAATATTGGCCGAGGCAATTCCCGCACAGGTATTGAGCACCACGTGCTCACGGTTGTTAAAAAATGGCGCTTGAGGATTGACCAGATGAATTTGCACTGGCCACTGGGCCAGCTCAGAGGGAGTATTTTTATGATCAGCAACATTATTCATGTTCTGACTGCGATCAAATTGACGGACTTGACTTCCGGGGCATCCCCCAACGTGAGGAACAGGGTGGTGCCTCTTCTGAGCTTCTTCCATTCGTTTAACGGCAGCAGGCCCCATCGTGGTCAGAAGATGTTGCTTGGTTAACTTCTCATCAAAGGCAACAGTTTCTCGCTCTTCAATGATAATCGCTGAGGTTGGGCAGGCACCGATACAATCTCCAAAACCATCGCAAAAATCTTCTCTGACTAACTTGGCCTTGCCATTTACAATTTGCAGCGCTCCTTCAGAACAGTCTGTGACACAGTCGCCGCATCCGTTGCAGAGCTCCTCATCAATGCGAATAATTTTTCTCCTCATAGCAATGTCGCCTTTAAAAAAAGAATGTTGTTTTCGAGGTGTACGTGTTTGTGAAGGTCGTCCTCGAACTCCTTGAGCTTCTGATAAGTCACCATCACCGTGTTGCAGACATCGGCAGGGACGACATATTCATTGGTAAGATGGCGGATTGCATGGGTGGCATCGCCAATCAGCACATGTTCCTCGTCCAGCTTGGTAAATGAAGTTTTGAGCGTTTCGAGATCCGTTGCGAGAGGCCTACTCCCGCTCTTTTTTGCCGCGTAAACTCGTTTAATTGCCGGAAAGAAAACTTCCTCTTCTTCTCGCAGATGGGCCGCCATATCGGTGGCAATTTTATCAAAATTCTTGGAGATCTCGATCATCTCTGGATGATGGGGGCCGTGCACCGTGGAAATTTTGCTGGCATAGGCGGCAATCTGCTCGGTGTTTTCTTTGAGGTAAGTATGGTGAGTGTTGATGATGTAGTCTGCAAGAAATGGTAACTCCCACGCAGCATAATTTTGACTGCGATCCATGGGGGATTTTTTCACGGCCTCGAGTTCCTTGCTAATCGCGGCGAGATTGATGCCCGTTTTCTCGCAAGCTGAATCGAGCGCAACATTGCCGCCGCAACAAAAATCGATTTTGTATTTTTCAAAAACCTTCGCCGTTCGAAAATCTGCGGCGACGATTTCGCCAATGGTGCCTTGTGAAGCTGTCTTTTCCATCTCTTCTCCTTATAAATCCAATAAATGATATAATGAAAGTATCGGGTGCCGAAAAAGCATTTTGGGCCCGGCATATCTCATCACAATTTTGGTAACTTCTCTTTTTTCTTTCGAATAGCAATGGATTTCACACTTTGAGCAAGCCTCTTTTTCCTCGCCGAAGGGACATCTTTGCAAGCGTCCCTCGGCATACGCAAGGAAGGCCTTGCACACCTCACAAGGTGTCTGAGAGGTTTTATGATTCCCCTTACAATAAATTCGGGTCATCGCCACAAGGGTTTTTATTTCCCTTTTATATCGACCAGACTGTGCATCCATTTTTGCAGCATACTGTATTTTAAGAATAAAAGAAATAAATATCTTTAATTATTGATTTCCCAGTTCTAACCCTATATAATCTTTATATGCGAGGTGCCCGTGCTCTCATTTAGT
The DNA here is from genome assembly GCA_023250775.1 of Bdellovibrionales bacterium. Taxonomy (GTDB): domain Bacteria; phylum Bdellovibrionota; class Bacteriovoracia; order Bacteriovoracales; family Bacteriovoracaceae; genus GWA2-49-15. The sequence continues at coordinate 9,383 of JAHFAA010000091.1, read as the reverse complement.
AAAGCGATCCGCAATGCCATTATGGTCATGGGCCACCTAACCGAGGTCTATTACGAGGACCAAATGCAGGCAATCTCCTCTTCTGATATCGCCGCATCCAAGGATATATCCAAAGCTCTGGCCGCCAAAACCTTAACGGTTCTTGCGCAATCTGATTTGATTAAAGGCTCGACAGGGCCCGGAGGCGGATACCGTTTGGCCAGATCACCGGAGAAAATATCGCTTTATGAGGTGATGGCAATTTTTCGAAATGAAAAGAAATCCTTAGGTTGCCCCTTCGGCCCCTTTCATCGCGATCACTCAAAACCCTGTCCTTTGCATCATAAGATCCAACCTGTTTTTTCTGATATAAATATGTTGCTTAAGAAAACAAACTTATCGATCTACAAAAAATAAAACTAAATAGGTGTTAGGGATTTTAGTTTTAGTGTGCTTGAAAATTTTGCACATCTTCGCGCGTGATTTTATAAATACTTTTACAGTAATCGCAGGTGATGGTTATTACGTTTTTTTCAAAGAGGGCCTCACCATCCTGTTTATAGATATTTTTTAAGGCCGGCAGGAATTGCTCTCGTGAGCAGTTGCAGCGAAAAAGAATATTGCGTGCGCTGACATAACTAAGTCCCAGCGAGGTGCTCCCATCAAGTTTGATCACTGTTAACTTTTGCAAGACATCCTGTCTTTTTTCCAGATAAGCGTCGAGCGAAATGGCCTCTTTCGTTTCAATTTTATCGATCTTGGTCCCAGGAATTTTACTCACCAGAAGAGAGTATCTCTTGGCGGGGTCAACAAGCACACGGGCCTCTGTTTGATAAGAAAGCTTCAGGACCGACGAACAAATTTGAGTTAGGTCATGGTGAGATAATTCGATGTGAGAAATATAAGGTTCAGGATTGCCCGGGGAATATTTATTGATTCGACATCGGCCGGAAATGCTCAGTAACTCGGTGTGAAAATTTGCGGGAAGAAGCATCGCTCTGAATTGGCCAGAGGAGTTGGCCTCAAGTTTGAAGAAGAGATTGGGATCAGAGGAATCGATATAGATGCCTAAGTGCTCTCCCGCCTTTAAATAGGCGATCATGGGAATAAAGTTGAGCAAGAAAAAATCTACGGCCTTCTTTGCCTCTGGCGAATACTGCTGGAGAGCATCGAGAAATTCGAAGAGATTGCCAACATCAAAGGCCTGAACTAAATAGTCATGTTCGCGATCGATAAAAGAAACAAGTTTACTCGTGATTTCCATAGTCTTCCAATTTCATATCATGGAAAAGTATGAAAAAAAAGAGTTACCGATTACACGCCATTATTTTAAGATCGTTTCAAAAATTATTTCTCTTACCGCTTCTGGGGTGGTTCCATTTAACTCCGCCGCTCTGCCAATAAGGCGATCTAAATTATTAGAATCTCCAAAGAGATGTTGCTCATACGCTTTTTTAGCACTGGCAAAATCAGTCCCTAAAACTTCCTGGGTAAAAATAGAAAACTCACTTTCACTCAAAGATCTTTTATTTCTGATTTTTTCAAAGGCGCCGGTTATTTTTGCAATTTTTACCGCTCTCTCCGAACTTAATCCGTAATTAGACCTTAGGGCATCCGCCATCTCTTCTACTTTAAAATTGTCACGATGATAGCCTAATAGCTCCAGATCTTTTACCGTTTGGTCTGTTTCTTCAAAGGTGATGTTATAACTTGAGTGAGCATAACCTCCGTCAATATTCCTGGCACTCCAGGACCAGCATCCCCTGTACGTGTCACAAGTGTAAGTGCCATCGCCATTGTCGATAAGATCAGCGAAAGCATAATCCTCGCCTTTGATGATCTGGGCATTCCAATCCCATGGTCCGACTTTTGAGGGGTCATAACCATCTAATTTGACCGCGCGGATACCTGTAAGAATCCCGTACTTACTATACATCTTAAAAACAGCATAGCGCTTATCATCCGATAACTTTATAAATTGGCAATAATATCCGGCGTTGCCACGATAGGTGCCCTCAAAGCTCGACATCCATGCAATGTAGGACTCAAGCGCCTTGCTTTCTTTTTTGGCCAGCTCACAATCAGAATCGCAGGTCACAATCGTTTGATGAATACAACCTACGAGAACAAAAAGTGTCAGAAAAATATTTAACAAACGAAAAAACATATCTCCTCCCAGAGCGATTATTTTGCGCAAGAATCGCAATAGACTAGAGCAAAGCAATCTCTCTGGGATTGATAATGAGCATCACTTTCAATGACTAATCTTGTTGCCAAAACTATTGAGAAACAACGGCTTCTTCAGTCCAGGTCTTCGTTCTCGCGGTCGTAGGCATTTCTAAATCGATAAATTTCTTTATAAATTGAGCAACGTCTTTCCAATTTGTATATTCATAATCTTGCTTTACACTGGTTTCGGCCCCAGCCCTTTTGGCAATCCATTGCATGATCAATTTTAATGGCCAAGTGTATTTTGAATACGCCAGTTCTCCCGCGAAGATCGCCCAGGTCGTGGGATGCCAATCGTTTTTAATAAAAAAGGTGTTCAAGATTTTCTGCTCTTCCTTTCTGACTTTTGTACCATTATCCAAGGCGCTGAGGCACACCGAAAAAAATGCACTCGGCATTGTGGAGAGCGTGGAAGCATGATGCTTAACCCATTTATTGAGCCAACGAGGGTAGCCATGCATATGCACAGACCCTCCGACAATAACGGCATCATAAAGTTCGGGTCTTGTAGCTACTGGAATATCACGGGAGTCAACTACATCGGTGACATGCCCTAGCTGAGTCAACTCATTGGAAATAAAATTGGCAATCTTTTTGGCCTGTCCATACTTGGTACCGTAAATAATGAGAAATCGAGACATAGAGAATCTCCTTCACTATATAAGTTGAGCAGTTCGAAATAATGTCGGCAATGATTTCTATGGAGGAAAAATGTGATCTTTTCTTAGAAATACCTTTACTCTATTCTAACTGATTATTGTGAGCACTGCTGGCCAGAAAGCGGTAACTCGTTCAAACTTGTGTATTGAGGTTTGTATGTTTCGATCGCGTTAAAGGTAGAGAGAGTTGATAAATCATATCGCAAATATTTTGACTGCCCTTGTTGCCCTTCTGCATTTTTATTTTTTGATCCTGGAAATGTTTCTTTGGAACACGCCAAAAGGACGAAAAATATTCGGGAATAGCGAGGAGAAGGCAAAAGTGACAAAGATTCTGGCCGCTAATCAGGGGCTGTATAATGGTTTTCTCTCCGCCGGTTTATTCTATGGTCTGTGCCTAAAATCACCTGAAGTGGCCTTTCAGTTCAAAGGCTTTTTTCTTGTTTGTGTTTTTATCGCCGGAATTTACGGCGCCTTCAGTGTCAGTAAGAGAATTTTTTTCATTCAGGCCCTTCCGGCCATCCTCGCCTTGATCTTTTTATGGCTGGGCCTTTTGGCACTTTAAGGAAATCGCTTAACTAAGGGAAGGGCCATCCGACTAAAGAAAACACCTGCGGTATACAGTGCAAGAATAACTTTGCGAAATAACATTTTCATTTGCGCTGATCTTTGATTTCAAATTTTTCATATGAATAGTATTGATCAAGAACAGGAATTTCTCCGCGTGAGAAATAATCAAAACGCACGCCAAGATAAAGTTCCCCGTTGCTCGGCAGAGGCGTAATTTTTTTTCCATCCTTCGTGTTGTTCATATCCTTTTTAGGTGTCAAATGATCAAAATCGGGTGACGATGAATAATCATACAAATACTCTCGATGAGAGTAGTAATCGCCGATCCATGCATGAATCACTATTTTAGTGTCCTTAGGTAGGGTCACTTTTTTCCATGTGAATGCTTTTGGAAGACTCGCCTTATTGATTTCAGGCTGGGTGTTTTTTGTTTCAGGAATCCGTAACT
>JAHFAA010000091.1:0-5488 GCA_023250775.1 Bdellovibrionales bacterium | reverse complement strand
TTACTGACAAATCATACTCACCGGGTTTTAAAGTTCCTAAGCTTTTTAAGGAATAAATTGTATCCTTCTCCAGGGTTTGAACATCAATTTTCGGGTCTGCAATATCAAAAATTTTAACTCCATCCATGCTTACAATTACCAATTCGGAAATCTCATCAGGATGCTCGATTTTTAGGCCGTAGATGTTCGTTGTTCCACCTAATTCGCTCGATGCGGTAATTTTTCTGAAAAATATAATATTGGGATTTGCGGCACATACTTCGGCCATCAATATAGGGAGTAGCAAGAGAACAAAGACATATTTTTGCATGAAAACTCCAAAGTAAGTGTAGGACAAATTGAGCACACATTTTCTCCCATATAAATATCATTATAGGGTAGAATCTAGATGGAATAAATAAAGACTTGGACATTTTGCGGGATTTTATGTGGGAAGATTACACTCTCTTAAGATTAATATCTACTTGATATGCTTAATTCAATATTCTATATAATTGGTCTGGACTGCATCACCATTCTTCTATTTGCGATTGGGGAGCGATAAAACGACAAATGCACCGAATATTGTGGGAGAATTTATCGGAAATTCAAAAGACCTTGGGCCTCAATGCCAAGAAATGGGCCGAATATTTGGAAATGTCCGAATCGGCTTGGCGCTCTATCATCCGTTCAAAGAATTTGCCTTTAGACGTTGCGGCCACCCTATCTGAAAAACTGACAGTGGATATTTTCGATCTCGCGAGTAAAAAGTTGGATATGGGAGCGGTTTTTTCTTGTTATCATAAGTTAGGTCAATTGCCGGAAAAGTACCAAGCCGGGGCCTTCAGTAGGGCACGTACTCTCTTGCACATCTTAGATTACATAGAACGAAAAGATGGAGTGCTCAGAAAAAAAATCATTCTACGCAAATTTCAAATCGATAGCGGTTTTTTTTGTAATCCAGAGAATTTGTTGAATATTCATTTTATCACCGATTTGACCAATTACCTCCGCACGCAAGGTTACACAAACAATGATTTTATTATGATGGGGAGACACTCATCTCAAATGAACACCACCGGGCCGGTGGCCAAAGTTTTGCGTGAAGCAAAGAGCTTTAAAAACGGTGTTGAAATTTTCTTTGAACATGTTTCCCCCTTATTTGATCGCAACTACCAGTACAAGGTGAACAGATACGATCATGAAAAAATAGTTGTGAGTGTCAAAGCACGTGAAGAGGCCCTAGACTCATTAAAGTCCACGAAAATCGGCAACCAATCCTTATCGGTTTTGAAAATGGGAATTTTTTCTGCTCTCCCCTGCTATCTTCAGATGCCTGGATTTCTTCCTGTCAATTGCACTCATTCTATGTATGAAGGACATTCTGCCGATATTTATGAAATTGGCCTCAACCCTATCATATCCCTAAGCGGCACGCGGAATTCTGGCCGTCCTGCCATCTACCACTAGTCTGTCAGACCACATTCCTTTGGATTTTCGGCACACTCAAAGACCCGCCACCACGGCGATGAGCATAGCGATCTTGAGTGATCCCCCTCGATGAGATATTCTCTTTTCATGAAAAAATTGTTGCATGAAATTTATGGTCTAAATGTTCAAGAAATTATCCCCCACTCCAGAAAAGATAGTGGAAATGATAATGATCTTTTTAAAGTTCTTGGCGATGGAAAAGAATACTTTCTAAAAGAGATCCCAGGGCACTCGAAGAGAGGTGACCTGGATTTAATTTATCGAGAGTTAAATAAGTGCGTATTAGACAAATCTAAATTGGTTTTGCCAATAAAGTCATTGCAGGGAAAATATTTGGTTAATGTTAAAGATAAAGAAGTGATGCTTTATCCCTATATTTCGCATAAAGTTTTCAATGAAGTGAATGTGGATCTTCATCGAACTTTTGAGGTTCTAGAAGATTTATTCAATGGTTTTAAAAAGATTTTAATTCCGGCACATCCTTTTAAAACATACAATAATTGGTTTGAGAGGGGGCCAATTCAAATAAGAAAAAAAGTTGATCATCACAAGTTTTTAGATTTATTTGAAAACTTTATTCGGACTCGATTCACAGAGTTGAATTTCGAAATTGGGAATACCCACTTTGACTTGAATCCATTCAATATTTGGCTTGATGATGAAAGAAATATTCTCATTTCAGACTTTGATAATGCACAGGTCGCCGCTTACGCGAAAGATATTTTTGACACCTGTTCCAAATACGTTGAGGTCTCCAGTGATGGAGTCAGGATTGAAGAGTCTGACTTGGAAAAGATTTTCAGTTTTAGTAAAAAATATATCAGCAATATTGAACATCGAGATTTGAAGTTTCTTTTGCTGCGTCCAAAGCTAGGTAATCTTTTTGATCCAAAATCAAATTATTCCGAGAAAGAATTGATAAAAAAAATGGATGATCTTTTCGATTTTTTCCATTTTTAAGATGGCGGATAAAATGACACTGTCTTTTTCTAGGAAAAATCCTCCCCTCCTCCCTTGAATCTTCAGAAATCTACTTTTTTACTATCCTCCTCCGAAACGCATTGATGAGGTTGCGTTTTCCGATGAAACACATCAACTTGCGATTTATTTTCATTGCCTTCCTCGTTGTGCTCTTTGCAACCTCATTGGCCCAGAGTCAGCAAAATGGGCCGGGTTCAAACGCTTCATATTTTTCACGCAGTCCTGCACCGTCACCTTGGTTGGCCCTGGCCGCGGCCGACTGGATGGCGCGCTTGCCTGACAGCGCACCTCTGCACAAAATGTCGATTCCCGGAACCCATGACTCGGCGGCACTCCATGGTGGTCTTTTCGTTCAAACCCAATCCTGGAGTATTACCGAACAACTGAACGCCGGCGTTCGCTATCTCGATATACGCACAAGGCGCACTACCGGCCAGGGCATTCACGCGCTTGCTATTCATCACGGTATTGTTTTCCAGCAGATTTGGTTTGACCAGATCATGAATGAAGTCACCGCATTTCTGCAGCGTCACCCCGAGGAAGTCATTATCATGCGGGTCAAGGGCGACGAGTTTTCACCCAAGAGGCACAGCAAAAGCTATGCTGAAATCTGGCCAGCCTATCTGGCGGCCTATGGCGAGTATTTTGCCAATGTCGATGATCCTCTGCCCACGCTTGGAGAACTGCGAGGAAAAATCTATATCGTGAATGACGGCGCCGATCTTTTTCATCAGGGAACAAACTGGCAAAACTCTGAAATGATTTTGCAAGACTACTATACTGTTTGGGGCCTTTGGTTTCGGTTGTTAAAAGGTCATCATGCCTCGCTGGTTTCCAAGAAAGCTATCGTCAACCTGTTTATGGACATGGCCGGTGCGCGCGATAACGGCAAGTGGGTCTTTAATCATTTGAGTGGAAGCGGCGGCATGGTTCCGCGCGACGTGGCCAAGGCGGTCAACAAATCGGCCTTTCAGCACATTCAAAAAGCTTCGCGCGAGAGAACTTTCGGCACAGTCATCATGGACTTTCCCGGTGAAAATCTTATTTATGACATTATCAATTCAAATTTCTAGTTGCTCGCAGTAAAATCCTTGTAAAATGAAACAGAGATTTGATTCTTATGAATGAAAAACCAGCGGCAACACCAGATAGTACGGCAGTGCGAGTCGCCTTGTGGCGGGCCATGCATGTTCAAGTCGATCCTCCTCCTCATGTTCTGGAAGATGAAATCGGCCTCAAACTTGTGGCACCTGCCGAGGGATGGCGCGATCGTCCTGACATGCACCCGCAGGGAACCGCCTCTTTTCGTGCTTCCATTGTGGCGCGCGCCCGATTTATTGAAGACTTCGTGACCGCCGAGGCCAATCGCGGTGTGGGCCAGTATGTGATTCTCGGGGCCGGCCTTGATACTTTTGCCCAACGAAGGCCGGAGCTTGGTTCCAAGCTTTGCATGTTTGAAGTCGACAAACCCGACACTCAAGCTTGGAAGCGTCGTCGCTTGCTTGAACTGGGTTTTCAAATTCCTCCATGGCTTCACTTTGTTCCAGTGAATTTTGAATCAGGTGCATCTTGGTGGGAACAACTTATCACCGCCGGATTTGATCCAAAAAAACCCTCTATCGTAACCTCTATCGGTGTCAGCATGTATCTCACCCTTGCTGCGATAAGAGATTCATTAAATCAGATGACAAAACTCGCTCCCGGTTCAAAATTTATTATGACGTTCATGTTGCCGCTTGATCTGGTTGAACCACAGGATCGACCAGGTTATCAAATGGCCTTAAAAGGAGCGCAAAAATCTGGAACGCCTTTTGTCAGCTTTTTTTCTCCCGAGGAGATGCTGAAACTCGCTGGTGAAATCGGTTTTAAAGAAGTTAAACATCTATCCACCGCGAGTATGACCCCACGCTATTTTTCGGGACGAACAGATGGCCTCAGGCCTTCGACTGGCGAGGAGCTACTGATCGCCACAACTTAGGGCCATGTGCAGATGTATTACGATAAGACCAACATTCAATACGACGGGACAAATTGAGCACACATTCTTAAGATTTTTTTGCCTATTAAATTGGCAGAATCATGAGTGGATTTTGCTTCACCTCTCAAATAAATCCACATTCGAAATATAAAAATCCAGAAGATTCCTTTTATCATTGCAGCGATTGTCGTCCAAACAGCTTTTTGCCGTGTCCACGAGCTTTGAGTTTCGCCAGAGCGCAAAACTGAATTTAACTTTATAAAATTTTTCTAATAACAAATAGGTGAACGTCTCGGTCCAATCCGTCTCCGGGGTGAGCGTGGCAAAAAATGAGGGAAATTTGGATTTTTTAAATACACTAAAATGGTCTGGCATTGTGCTGTTGTCCAAGAGATGGGCCAAAGAAAATAGATAATATCTGCGTTCAGCTGGCCATCGTAACATATCCCGATTCCTGTGCTTAAACCTGTCTTTCCCATCCCATTCCCAAGAAATTTTGGAAAAAGGATTTCTTTCCACTGCTTCATTACTTTCCGGCGAAGGAGAATAATAGGGAATAAATGAATTATTATGTATAAATAACTGTCCCGCTCCATAACTGAAGGCATAGAGAAGAGCGGAAAAATCATTAGGCGTGCTCAGGCATTGAAGCTTATTTGTGCTCACAGTGTTATATACCGATGCCTCGCGAATCCCGCAAGATTCCGTGTATGATTTGTCGACAGTTTTTTCGTTAATAATGAGGAGCCCTTTTTCAATAATATTTTTTTGATTATAAAGTTTTTCAGTATAAGCGAGCCCTGGCATATCTTTGGCGACGGTCCATCCAATGATCCTTTTTTCCAATATCTTTTTGAAATCAGGGGACATATGAGAAATAATCTGGAACACCTTGAGTACCAGTGGATCGGTTTTCTCCAAGGATGTGGGGACTTGCTGCTCGTTTAAATAATCTCGAACTTCCAGTTGTATCGCATGTGCTTGCGGCTTGGTAAGGACGACATATCTGTCCTCCAACTTCATGGTGTTATTTTTCGAATAAAAATCGTCATAATCGAA
>JAHFAA010000090.1 GCA_023250775.1 Bdellovibrionales bacterium | reverse complement strand
CAACCACTTAAAACTAGAAGGATGGTAAGAACAGGAGTGGTAAGTTGCCAGATTTTCATTCACATTCCCTTGAGTTCGCTAGTGTGCCCCCAAACTGAATTTGAGTCAAACGGTGAGTAAAAAATATCTATTTATTCACCGCATTTGACAGAAAAGTTTTGATGGAATTAACCGATTCAGGGAGTGCCAGCACAATCATTGACGTTGAACTTATCACGGTTAGTTGAGCGGCAGTACTCCACCATTCGTGCGGTCATGGCCCCCTGATATCTGTCGGATGAGGGGCCGATTTCTACCTGGCCAAGAATCCGAGGGACAAATTCTGGGCTTGGGTAGGTTAAGCGTCCACGCTGGCCGTTGCTGCCTTTGGGGGGAATATTGATGTAGTTTTCGCAGTTCTCATTGGCACCCACATTGGTGTTCAAGTTGGGGTCGGCAATGCAAACGTGTACCTCCCCGTCTGGAAGGCGCTGAATGGCATAGGCCTCTACTGCATGAGAAAAGTTTGAATTGCCTGGGCCAGTACCCCGGGCCGGATCAAGCGAGCCTTTAAAATTTAGGGAGACTCCTTGCCAAGGACCATTGGCGTTCCACAATCCTGGACTTGAACCCGGATAGGATGGCAAGCGTTCTTGAAGGCCTTCAAGCAAGTTATCCGCCTCGCTTGTATTCATGGGTGCGTAAGAACGTGTCGGCCAGTCTGCCGAGTAAAAGGGAGGGGCACCATTAGCATATTGACTATCAAGAGCATTCACCTGTTGCCAATCAATGGCAGAGTAGCGTCCGATAATTTCTTTGTAGGTTGGATTGGCCGAAAGAGTTTTCAGATTAGTGTAGCCGGGAAGGGTGGCGGGAAAACCTTGGGCCACTCGTTCTACTTTTTTGGCCAGATACCTTTCAAATTCTGGAGTGCCCTCTATCGGAATGGCGCCATAAGCAGAACCAGTACTGGGATCAATCTCAGAATCTTGAGCGACAAGGGCCGGAATATTAGTGGCGGTTTCTTGCTCGAAATGGAGAGTCACTGCAGAGCTTGCCCAATTACTTGGATGATAGCTGGCACCTTCTCCCGATGGCGGCGCTGTTGTATCACTTTCAATCGGTCCCAGGGGATCGTCACCAGTTTTTTGTCTGAAGTAGCGATCAATTTCAGGATCTTTGCGTCGGAGATCGTTTATATTTCTGGCACCCAAAAAATTGGGATTTTGCCCTTGAAGCATTTTATCAATTTGTTTTTTTATGTAGCTGACATATTCAGAACTGGGAACAGTCATGGCAGGATGGCTATAAACCTTGGGGCGAAAACGGGCCAGCGCGGTAAATTTGCGATGCTGCATGACCATGCCGGAACAAAACCCCTCTTTGTTGGGATATTTGGCAAAGGCAACGGAATCACTCTCATTGGTGAAGGCAAATTGATTATCTTGCGTTGGCATCATCTGCGATGCCTGGGACTGAAAAATACCATGGTCATTGGGACAAATTTCCGAACAGTTGCAAATATTGGGCGCGCACAATTCTCCCATGGGGACGCAGAGGCAACCACGGCCTCCTAAACTCTCGCGATAGCGTTTGGACTTATTCATAAATTCTTGCGCAAGCAAGGTGGCGCTGAAGCCAGCATTGGGGCGAATGCAAGGGCCAGTCCGGTAGGCCTCTCGCGGGGTACTATTGGGAGTATTCGCAACTCGGTCACGCCAGCGCGCCATGGCCCCATTTTGTTGGGCCTGCCCACCTTCCAGCGCCTCTAACGTATCAGTAGTCGAGTAGGGAATTCCGGTTTGAGGATTGATGCCTGTCAAACCTCCCTGCTGATTACAAGAGAGAAAAAATAAACATGCGAGTGCGAGTGTTAGGAGCAAAAGTATTTTCATAGGCGTCCCAATTTAATAATTGCGGACTATTTTTTTGCCGCCAAATCGCGGGCCACTTGTTCTAAGTACAGATTTTCCGGATAGCGTAGCTTAATCAAATCTTTTAGATCATTAAATTCTTTTTCACTGATTTTCTTTCCGGCCTTGATACCAATGAGTACGCCACAAAGTTTCATGGAGTAAGAAGTTTCATGCGAGACAGGATAAAGATCGTAGTCTTTTTGGCAGTAAAGAGTGTCATGAGATTTTTTGGCGCCAGTATAAATGACATCCGCAAGAATTTGGAGGTTGACGTCACCTTTAGTGAAGTCGCGCCCCTCAATCATCTTGAAGGCCTCGTCGTATTTTTTATTGATAAGATTTTGTTTCAGATCGTACCAGTAAAGCTCTTGGTTGCTATTGGGTCTTTGTATACTGGCCCGCTCATCTTTCGTTAGTCCCTCACTGGAATGCTTTCCCGAGATTTCCAATTTGAAAAGGGTCATGCGTTCTTCGGTCGTCTTGATATTCAGCTGGGGATTTGCCTTCAGATAGGTTTCGGCCTCCTGGTAATACTTGCTGGCTTCGGCCAAATTTTTCTCCTGGATGGAGAGAGAAATCAGAGGGAGATAGGCGAGAAGTTTGTTATCGAGATCTTTGCGCCCGAGTGCCTTTTTGTAGAGTATTTTGGCCGGAGTATATTGGTGCAACATATGCACTTGCTCGGCAGCGTTCAAGTAATACTGGGTAAATTGACTGTGACTTTTGCCTTCCTTCTTCAGCCACGCCACCAGGTCTGCTTCAGACTTGCTCACAAAGGCGTTGATTTCATTCTCAGAAAATTGAGTGGCATGAAGAACGGTAGAAAGGCTGATTAAAAAAACGAGAAATATTTTTTTCACGGTGCTCCTCCGCAATCTTGAACATTAAATTTTCCATGATTGATTGTACGACAGTATTCAACCATCCGTGTAGTCATGAGACCTTCATAGCGATCGGAGGACGGTTGAATTCCGACTTTACCCAGCACCCGAGGGGTAGACGTCGGATTAAACTGAGAACTGTTGTAGGACATTCCGGCGCGCTGACCAGTCGTACTATCCTTGGCAGGAATGGTCATATAGTTATTGCAGTTCGAATTCTGAGTGTCATGTGTGGTCCCCATGAGATTGGGATCACCGATGCAGACATGAACTTCACCACTGGAAAGGCGTTGAAGTGCATAGGCTTCGACTGAGTGATAGTACGAACCATTTCCAGAACCATTGGTTTTGGTAGGGTCAAAAGAGCCCATAAATTCCAGAGAAACTCCTTGCCATGGACCGCTTGCATTCCAGGCGCCGGTCCCGGAACCAGGATAGGCCGGTAATCGCTCTTCTAAACCTTCGAGCAGTGAGTCCGATTCCGACGTGTTCATAGGGGAATAACTTTGGTTAATGTTGCCGGCATGAAACGGAGGACGCTGAGGAGTTGTTAGATCGTCAAAGCCATTCATCTGCTGCCAGTCAATGGCCGAATATCGTCCAATGATTTCTTTATAGGTCGGGTGACTGGAAAGAGTGAAGAGATTCGCGTAGCCAGGCAGCGTGGCGGGAAAGCCTTGAGAAATTCGTTCCACCTTTTTTGCAAGGTAGCTTTCATACTGGGGTGTTCCACAGATAGGTATAGAACCATAGGCCGTCCCTGTAACGGGATCGATATCGGTATCGACTGCTGTTTTGGCGGTGATATTGGTTGTCGTTTGTTCGCCAAAATGGAGAGTGACCTCACCCGTTCCTCCGTTGCGCGGTCGATAACTCACGCCATCCCCATGTGTCACCAGATTTCCGGGATTAAGAATGGCGGCGGCCCTCCTTTCCTCGGGCGAGGTTGGAGGAAGATCGCCCGCGCCTGTTTTTTGCTTAAAATAATTATCAATGGCCGGATCTTTTCTGCGCAGGTCTTCTAAGTCGGTGGCCCCCAGAAAATTGGGATCGAGCCCTTGAGTCATGCGATCAATTTCACCTTTGATGTAGGTGATATACTCGGGACTTGGAACCACCATGGCGGGCCAACTTCGTTGAGTGGGGCGAAAGCGTGCCAAGGAAGAAAATTTACGTCGCTGGAGTTGCATGCCGGTGCAATAGCCATCCTTATTTGGATAGGTGGCAAAAGCGCCGTCGCCGTTGCCGTTATTATTGTCGGTATTGGGAAAGGCCAATTGATTGTACTCATCCGGCATAATCTGCGATGCCTGGGATTGAAAAATGCCGTGGTCATTGGGGCAAATTTCAGAACAGTTGCAAATATTGGGAAGGCACAGCTCTCCCATCGGGCGACATTGGCATCCGCGCCCGCCTAAGCTTTCACGATAGCGTTTTGATTTACTGATAAAATCTCGGAAAAGAATGTCAGGTGGCGCGCCAGTATTGGGCCGAATACACGTTCCGGTTGGATAGGGTTCATGACTACTAATTTCGGGCGTAGTCGCGCGATCACGCCAGCGAGACATGGCACCGTTATATTGCGCCTGCGTTCCCTCCATGACCTCCAATGTATCAGTCGTGGAGTACGGGATATGCGTATTTGGATTGATACCGGACATGGGAGGCTGGCCTTTGCAAGAAATGATGAAGAGGAGGCCTAAGGCCGAGGCCATCAAAAACAGTTTTTTCATAGGTTCACCCAAAGATAAATAAAACTACCCCATGTTCTTTTCGACACTTATGGATGGTTTGTTAAATGTAAAGTAATGCCTGTGAAAACAGCTAGATAGACTGGCTAAAGCGGGGGCCTGTCGTGGCGCCTTGGCGCTCTCGCAAATGATGATCAAAAAGAGCGGCCACATTGCGCATAAAAGGCCGGCCTTTTTCGCTCAGGACGATTTGGCCGGAAGAAAAATCCAGCAGGCCATCTTTGATGAATTCTTGTAAATCATCTTTCAAATTTTCTTCAATATTACTCTGTTGAGCTGGCGTGAGTGAAACTTCTCCGTGGCACATGAGGCCTTGGATCATGGCCTCGGCCTCCTTATCCTGGATTGAAAGAATATGGCCTGCCGTATGGGGCACATGTCCTTGCATGCAGTTTTCTTCGTAAGTTTTTACATCTTTCTCGTTTTGCACATAGGCCATTGGACTGGCTGAAATGGCCGATGTTCCGAGACCAATCAGGATATTGGATTTTTGAACAGTGTATCCCATAAAGGAACGCTGCAAGCGTCTTTCTAAAAAGGCCTGACTTAAAGGTGAAGCAGGTCGGGCGAAATGATCCATTCCAATATCGACGTAGGAGGAATGTTTGAGAACATCACGTCCACGCATAAAAAGTTTGAACTTCTCCACCCCACGTGGGAGCAAGCTTTCTTTGATCAATGCCTGATTTTTTAATTTGGCAGGAAGATGAGCGTAGCTATAAAAAGCAATATGGTCAGGGCCAAGAGTAAGAACCTTATTAAAGGTATCCTCAATAGTGCCTTCAGTTTGTGCCGGGAGACCATAGATAAGATCGAAGTTGATTGATTCAAAGTTCATGGATCGCAAGGTTTGAAAGAGCGCTTCAATCAATGGAAAAGGCTGATTTCGTTTAATCTCAGACTGAACTCGCGGATCAAAATCCTGGATACCTAAGGAAATGCGCAAGAGATCTAGCTTTTTAAATAAGGAGAGATGTCCCTCTTTAATTGTTCGTGGATCGACTTCTACCGCCCCAATAAAGTTGGAACTTTTTCCGCCTTTGGTAACGTGGGCCACAAGTCTTTCAAAATTTTCCGGTACTAAAAAATTGGGCGTACCGCCGCCGAAATGAATTGAATTAATGCGTGGATCTTTTCCATAGAAACATTGTTCAACTTTGGAGTCCCACTCTTTTATAAGGGCCTCGACGTAGGAATCTTGTCGCGATAAATTTTTTGTGATGACGCGATGGCATCCACAGTAGCTACAAAGTTCTTGGCAAAATGGAATGTGCAAGTAGAGGTCTACGCCAATTTCGGGATTGTAATGCTGATTAATTCCCTGGGCCCAAACTGCCGCAGTCGGTGCCCCCGTCCAAAAGGGCACAGGCGGGTAGCTGGTGTACCTGGGGATAGCACGGTCATACTTGGCGATTAGACTTAGGTCCATGGCCCATCTTAGGCGAAAAGTACGCTTTCGTTAACTATTATCTGATTGGACATATTCGATGCAACTAGTACCCGCGATATTCCTGATAGCTATCAGGGACATCAACCCCCCACGAAAGGTTGGCAGTAGCGGGGAACGGCCATTGCACAAAACTTGGAGTTGCCTGAATTTTGAACCCTTTGGTGCGATCGATCGCAACGTTGGAGCATACCCGGCCTTGGTTGTACCACTTTTTTTCTAGCCCATAGAGACCACTAAAGTATGTGACCACAGGACCTGTGATGTTTTCGGGGTCAACCCATCGAAGGTTATAATGTTCCCCATATTGATCGAGAAGCTCCAATTTCCATTGTTCTAAGTCTGCAACCTGGCCAAACTTCACGATGGAAATCTGCACATCGGCGCAGAAACGTTCATCATAGTAAGTAAAGCGATTATGGTCGATTACTCTCGCCAATTCTTCTTGCGTGAAACCACGTGCGGCCTGAAGTTCCCGTGCCTCTTTTTCCAGTAGGGGGAGAGTGATAGGAGTGGCTTGAATCTCGTATTGCCCACCCGCCATATAAATTGTCTGAGTGAGAAAATTACGAATTTCTAGACTGTTCAAGTCTTTTAAATTTTCGCCAGTCAAAAAAGGTAGGAGCGCATTTTTTGTTTGTGGCTGAGAACTTCCGCAGCCGTTTAACAGGAGGCCTATTGCCAATAATATGAAAATAAGGCGAACCACAATTCCTCCATAGAAAAAAAAGCATCGTTCCAATCTATTGTACTTAATATCCGGCCCAATTTGCAAAGTTATTATGTATAGGATGTATGATGGGCTTATTTCCTTTCGGCTTGATTTTTTGCGGCGGCGCTTTGGGCAAATTCCATAAGTTTCTGGTGGGCGGCGATGGCCTCTTGGTCGCCGGAGATCAGTTTAAATTCTAACGCCTCAACAAATTTTTGCATGCAGGTTTGGTATTGACGGCGCTCAAAAAATAACTTGCCGTAGTTGGTGAGGGCATAGTCGAGTAGTTGACTTTTGTGCTCCCCGGGGATCGGTTGAATTTTTTTTATGCATTCCAGGTAGAGATTTTCGGCCAAATCCAATTGGCCTTTATGCAAATAGGTATTGGCCAAGCGTAACTCGGTGGCAATGATGAGATCAACTTTACCCAATTTTCGGAAGATTTCGCGCGCCGCCTGAATATGCTTTTCCGCTGTAGGAAGATCGCCAACAATTCTTTCAAACGAGCCGACGCGCAAAAGCAGTTTGCCGTGTTCTTGTGAGCAGTCTTTATCCGGAAATGTTTTAATTTTTTGCAAAAGCCAGTCGATGCTTTGTTTCATCTGGTCAGGATCATTTGCCTTTTCCCGTAGCGTTTGGGGATCTACGCTCGTCGAAGTGTTAAAAGGGATCGGATCTAATGCCATATTTCCTCACAATTCTCTTAAATCATAAAGTAAATCACCGGCCCGGCAAGAGGGTACATAATTAGTATTGATCAAATAATCAAAATTATGCTGGAAGGATGGAAATAAAAATAGATGGCAATAACCAACAAAAGAAGTTGGAGAGTAATAATAATGAGTCCCGGTGTGGGTATTTTTGAATGTTGAAACGCCATGTAGCGCCTCCTTTCGGGCCTTCGTGGCGGAACTTAATTTTTAAAAAATGATTACAAAAAAAGGCCAAGAACGATCTTGTCAGGAAATTTTCTCCATCTTCTTTCTGCTGGATAGATGAATTTATAATATCCTATACTACTGATCGAGAAACATTGTGAAGGTTTGAAAAAATGAAAATAGTTTTATCATCTGTTCTTCTCCTGCTTTTATGCTCATGTGCTCATTCCAAGAAGGCCGAGCAACAAGATGTTGGTGGTGTTTCTGGAGTCATCAATAATTATCTGGACGATAAAGGCAAAAATATTCAGGAACAGGATGGCGATACGGCCGCAGTTGCAGTCCCGGAGATTGCCCAGGCGGCTCCCCAAGGAAATCCCACGACGGACGCCGGTGAAATTGCCAAAAAACCTGCCGCCGATAAAATCCCCGATGAAATTCCTGGCATTCAGAAAATTGATCTCACCGGCAATGCTCGCGTGGATGAGTGGATAGATTACTTTTCACGTAAAGATCGCGAGCGCTACGTGAGGATGTTGGAGCGCGGTTCCGTCTATAAAGAGGTGGTCCAAAATATTCTTGTGGAAAATGGATTGCCCAAAGAACTTTTCTATCTCGCCATGATTGAAAGTGGTTTTGTCACACACGCCAAGTCACGCGCGCGCGCGGTTGGGGTATGGCAATTTATGAAGGGCACCGGAAAGCGATACGGACTTTCAACAAATAGCTATGTCGATGAGAGACGTGACCCTATTCGTGCAACAGAGGCCGCGGCAAAATATTTGCGCGAGTTATATGAAGTCTTCCAATCATGGGAACTTTCACTGGCCGCTTACAACTGTGGTGAGCATCGTGTTTTGGGGGCCGTGATGCGTGGTGGAACTCGCGATTATTGGAAACTGCTTGAGAAGGGATTTTTACCGAAAGAAACACAAAACTATGTTCCGAAATTTCGAGCAGCCGTTTTAGTGGGCGAAAACCCCGGCCAGTATGGCATTGAGGTCAAAGTTCCTGAAGTTATTTATCCTGATTTGGAAGCAGTTGAGGTTCCATCGCCCGTCGCCTTAAGCGAGGTGGCGCGAAGGGCCGAAATAGATGTAAGCGAAATTAAAAAATACAACCCTCATCTTACCAATGGGGTGACGCCGCCGCAGTATGATCGTTATGAAGTTTGGGTCCCATCTAAACAGGCAAAAGCGTTAACCGCTAATGTGGATTCAATTCCGAAAGTGCGTGTGAGTGCTCGAGTGCAACGTGAAAATTTTGAGGAAAAGTATTATTACGTTGTACGCTCGGGAGATAATTTGTCGAATCTGTCCCGCCGTTTTAATCAATCAGTGGCGCATTTGCGTGAGATAAATAATTTATCAAGCGGTCGATTGATTGCCGGTCAAAAGTTGAGAATTTCAGTGAAAAGTTATCACGTCAATTCTCGCCTGGTACAAAAAGCCACCAGCAAAAAATCACGGCGTGTCGCCTCCACTTCTCGCTCCCATGTGCGACTTCATCGCGTAAAAAAGGGCGAAACGCTTGATAGCATCGCCCGTCGCTTTGGCGTCCCCATCAAATCGATTAGAGAGATCAATAAGATTGCTCGCGGACAGATTTTTGCAGGTCAAACGGTAAAAATTCCCCTTTGATGATTGAAGATTCACAGCAAATTCAGGTAGGTCCTTGTTTCTCCGAAGAGTTATTTGCGTAGCAATTAGCGTAAGGAATTTCCGATGAATTTAAAAACTCTGCCGGTCAATCTCAAAATTTTCGTGATCAGTATCCTGTGTATCGGGGCCATCGGCTTTATGGAAAAATACAAAGACCAAAAAACGTTAGACTCTCGCTCTCCTGCATCTTATCAAAACCAAGCGCAGTAACGGAGAAAGGATTGATCATGGGCCCGTGGATCGAGTTGGCCTTTCGCTTTATCATGTATATTTTTTGTGGTTTCACCATGGAAATTGTCTTTGCCGTCAAAGGCATTGAGATCTGTGTTGGTGCGCCCATACCAAGACGTGTTCCAAATAAGTACTTGGAGGGCTTTGTCAGTTTGTACATGATCCCTATCCATGGGGTCGGGATGCTCTTTGGATTTGAGGCCCTCCACCTCTTGATTCAAAATTGGGCCATGCCGTTGCGCTATTTAGTTTGGGCCTTGACCATTACCGGCGCTGAGGCCATCGGTGGTTACATCTATTTAAAAATTTTTGGCTTTTACTCCTGGGATTATTACCGCCTGTCACCCTATAAAATCTTCAAAAGCGGGCTGACTCTTTGGCCGCTCTTACCACTATGGGGTGTCGTCGGACTTGGACTTGAAGTCTATTCCAATCTATTACGCCATCTTTCACCCTATGTGGCCCAGTTTTTCCTCCAATGAGCGTCTGTAATATTTTCTCAGACCGGTGAAGTTTTGTCCCTACCCTGATACAAGGCCCGAATGAAAAAACTAGTAAGTCTTTTACTATCCTTGGGTTTTTTGATCGTTCCGAATATCGGACGGTCTTTGGAATCTGATCAGTTCATGATGTGGGGGCGCAATCTGCGTGATCTCTCGAGCGAACTCAACGACCATATGAATTCAACCATTGAGCAGGCCTTGGAAGAGTTGGCCCAGCAGAAGAAAAATGTTTCGTGTGAAAAGGCGCATGATTTTGCCATCAAAAAATTCCGCGGTTTTCTTATTCAGAAAGTAGAAATCTGGCTGGAAGAAGAATACGGCACAGAACTCTACCCCGACACCAGCGTGAATTATCCTGGTTATTTTAGAATGAGCATTTATAACTTTCCCCACTCTGTCGTTGGCCGTTATTTTCCCATGGGGAGAAATTTGAATTTTAATGGGATCATCATTGGCACAGATAAATTAGCGCACTTTTTCTCAACAGGGCTACGCTACTTCAATATCGTCAAGCAAGCCAAAAAGAAGGGGCTGAGTGAAGAGCAGGCAACAATCAAGGCCATTAATTATGGAATTTCTCTCGAAAGAACAATTCTTGGGTTTTGGCCTTCAGGAGTTTTTTCTTGGGGAGATTTAGAGGCCAACTATCAAGGCCTGCAGATGAATAGTCGTTTTTGTGAAGGTGAGAATTCCTTCTTTGCCAAGGATTCTGAAGGACACTGGCGCCTGGCAAACCGTATCGATATGAAAAATTATATCAACCCCAATATGGATGAAACGTTTAATCGTTCCTACTTCGGTTTGATTAAATGGCTGAAAGTTAAGCCAATGCTGATGAAATATTGCACTAAAGAGAACAGTCCTAAAACCTTGGAGAGGATGGAATTTTACAGATCCATCGTTCGGGACAGCTTCAGTGTTCGCTACTTGAAACAGCTGGAAAAAGAAGGGGATCGTCGTATCAATAACCGCCAGG
The DNA here is from genome assembly GCA_023250775.1 of Bdellovibrionales bacterium. GTDB lineage: Bacteria > Bdellovibrionota > Bacteriovoracia > Bacteriovoracales > Bacteriovoracaceae > GWA2-49-15. The sequence goes on along the minus strand of JAHFAA010000090.1, from coordinate 181 downwards.
CCCAATCTTTTGAAGTCATTTGTCCCAAGTAGATGGCCAGTACCTGACTAAAACCTTTGGGAAAAAACTTTTTACTTAATTATTTGATCGAAATAAGCGTATAATAAATTTGCTTACGCCGGGATCGCAGTCGGCGTACAGTACGTTCTGTACATAAACCTGCATGGAGGTAGGTTGTGGC
>JAHFAA010000089.1 GCA_023250775.1 Bdellovibrionales bacterium | reverse complement strand
CCAATAAATTCATTCCAGCGAAAAGGCGAAACGCCAGTACCCGGACGCTTTACTGTCAGATTCTCTTCTGAAAACAATTCGCCTTTTTTAATTTTTCGAGCAGCTACAATTGATTTGCGTACCACTTGCATATTTTTCAATTCTTCTTCGGCGGGTTTTTTGACTCCATCACCGAGCGACAACTCTATATTTCGAATCTCTTGCACCATATACTTTAGTTCTGCTGGATCAAGACTGGCGAGATGATCAGGCCCAAGCATTTTTTTATCCAAGGTAAAATGCTTTTCAATGACCTCGGCACCTAAGGCCACCGCCGCTATGGGAACTGATGTCCCAAGAGTGTGGTCAGAGTAACCAACTTTCACCTTAAACTGCTCTTTAATCGTCAGCATGGCCTTAAGATTCACAGCACGCGGAGGTGTTGGGTACTCTGTACAACAATGTAAAATTGTCACCTGATCTTTTACACTTCCATATTTCAAAAGAACATCAAGTGCATTTTGAATGTCATCTATGGTGCTCATGCCCGTTGATAAAATAACCGGGCGTTTGAAGCTGGCAATTTTTTTTAACAAAGGAAAATTGGTGATTTCTCCTGAGGGAATTTTAAAAGTTGGTACACCTAACTTAAAAAGAAAATCGGCGCTCTCAAGATCAAATGCGGTTGAAAGAAACTGAATCTTTTTTTCTTGGCAGTAACGAAGTAATTCTTCGTGCTCTTGGTAACTAAGCTCAAGTTTTTTCAACATTTCAAATTGGGTTGAAGATTGCTTCTCGTTTTTATCTTGATAGACGGCCTTCGAGGCCTTTTTTGTGACAATTCTTTCGGCCTTGAAGGTTTGAAATTTTACCGCATCGGCCTTGGCAGCAACGGCGACATCCACCAATTTTTTGGCCAATTGCAAATCACCATTGTGATTAACCCCCGCCTCGGCAATGATGTACGTTTTAGACAACATTTATTTCCTCAAAGATATTTTTCGCCAATTTCTCGTGAGCGCACCACCCGACAAGGAACACCGAAGGCAACCACTTTTTCTGGAATAGCTTCAAGTACAACGGCACCGGCCCCAATCACCGTGTGGGGGCCGAGAGTTATTCCGTGAAGCACATGTGCCCCAATCGAGATCGCGGCGAAATCATGAAGAATCACATTTCCCCCTGTATGAGCGCCAGGGGCCAAGCTGGAAAAATCCTTCATTACTGAGTCATGGTCGAGAGATGAACTGGTATTTACAATGCAATGCGCGCCGACTTCACATCCGGGGTTAATCACCACACCGGCGGCCACCCAAGTGCCTGGCCCGATTTTGCAATCAGAAGCGATCACACTCGACGGATGAATCGCCGTAACAAATTCAAAATTTGGGATCTTCGTCTGAATCTTTTTGACTTCAAGAGAGCGACGCCAATTGTCTCCCAAGGCCACAATACCCCTCTGAATTTTCAAGGAAGAGAGTTTTTCTTCATGATAAATGGGATAACCGCAGCACTCCGCACGTGGTCCAGGTCGCTCGGTTGTAATGATCCCGACAATCTTATACTTATTTTGACACCTAATAGTATCAATGATGACTTTCGCTTGCCCACCACCGCCAAAAATCAAAATTTCTTCCATAAAATACCTAGACCTATTCACGAATGATGACCATATCACAGGTAGAGGACCTGTTTTAGAGATATTTGCCTAACTTTCTATCAATCTGGTAACTTTACAAAAAAAATTAGGAGATTCAAAGTGACAAGAATTCTTGTAACGGGCGCGGACGGCTTTATTGGCTCCCATTTAGTGGAAATGCTCCTCGAACAAGGCCATGAGGTTCGTGCTCTGTCCCAATATAATTCTTTTAACTATTGGGGCTGGCTTGAAGATATTCCCAAGCACAAATCTCTGGAAATCGTCTCTGGTGACATTCGCGACCCGTTTCAAATGGATGAAGTATGCCAGGGAATTGATACCGTTTTTCATCTGGCGGCCTTAATTGCTATTCCCTACTCTTACGTTGCTCCCCAAAGCTATATCGAGACCAACGTTCAAGGAACTGTGAATATTTGCAAGGCTGCATTGCGCCACAAAGTTAAACGACTGATTCACACTTCCACCAGTGAGGTTTATGGTACGGCCCAATATGTGCCTATCGATGAAAAGCATCCACTTCAACCTCAATCACCCTATAGCGCTTCAAAAATTTCCGCCGATGCCATGGCACAAAGTTTTTACAATTCTTTTAATCTCCCACTGACTATCGCACGACCGTTTAATACTTTTGGGCCAAGGCAATCTGCCAGGGCCGTCATTCCGACGATTATTACGCAAATCGCATCTGGCAAAAAAGAAATCAAGATTGGGGATGTGACCCCAACTCGCGATTTTAATTTTGTGAAAGATACATGCCGTGGTTTTTTGGCGATTGCAAACTCGGCAAAGACTATTGGTGAAGTTATTAATATTGGTTCCAATACGGAAATTTCAATCCGCGATACATTTAATTTGATTAATGAAATCATGGGCACCAAAAGCAAACTACACACCGATGAAGCAAGAATCAGACCGGAAAAATCAGAAGTGAAACGCCTGTGGTGTGATAATTCGAAGATCCAGACCCTGACAAACTTTAAATCAACTTACTCGTTTAAGGCCGGATTGGAAGAAACGATCAAATGGTTTTCGGAAGCAAAAAACTTGAGCAAGTACAAAACTGAAATCTACAATCTCTAACGGTGAGATAAAAGTAAATTGGCTTTTTCCAGGTCTTGCTGCAAATCAATATCAATGGAATTTTCTTCCGACATCACGAAGTACTGAGTTCGGGCGGTGTAAAAAGAATTTCCGAAAGTTTTAATTGGTGCAAAATAAATCGCGCCATTGGGCAAATAATATTTTTTCAGGCCTTGTCTTTGTCGCGCGATGGTTTTTTGATCGAAGCAAAACGAGATACATTTTTGCTCATTTTCCTCCATCAACCATCCCACTTTGGCCGGGGCCTGATAGACTGAGACTAGTGTCTCATCTTCAAATTTCAAATTTCGAAAATACTGTTCGATTGCCTGATCAATATGTTGAGAAGTTCGAAGTGGCGAGGTCGGTTGCAAGAGCATTACATAATCAAAAAGATTCTTTTGCCCGGCCAGGCGGTCAATCATCTCATGAACGACAGCTTCAATACTGGCAGAATCCGTGGCCAGCTCGGGAGAACGCAAAAAGGGAACATCACCTTTGCACTTTTTGGCAACGTCAGCGATCGATTCGCTATCAGTAGAAATGACCACACGATCGAGGTATTTTGAATTTGCCCCGGCCTCAATGGACCATTGGATAAGAGACTTACCACCGCAAGGTAAAATATTTTTATTAGGAAGCCCTTTGGAGCCAGAACGAGCTGTGATGACGGCCAAAATTTTTTTACCATTATACATATTCACCAACCTTGGGGAGTTCGACGAATTCGTGGTCCAGTAAGCGGATAGCACCATCAAAGGTTTTAATTACTATTTCACGGTTTTTTACGCTTAGAACTTTACCTGGCTCAAGATTTGGCATTCCTGCTTTTTCCGGACGCACTCGCCAAACCTTAATCTCATCTTTGCCATAAAGAATGTGAGCACCAACATAGGGACGAGTTAAGGCACGGGTGAGATTATAAATGGCGACGGAGGTCATTCTAAAATCAATTCGACCATCATCTTTAGTCCGCTTTCGCCAATATGTTGCCCGAGTATGATCCTGTTTTTTAAAGCTTGCTGTCCCCTCAATCAGAGTTCTATGAAACAGGGAAATTTGTTTCAAGGACACCTGGACCAATTTGTCATAGAGAGTTCTCGCGTCATCATCATTAGTAATTTTCACGATTTCTTGCGAGATGATGTCCCCGGAATCCGCACCTTCGTCCATCATGAAAAAAGTCGACGCAGTTTCAGTAAGCCCAAGCACTAAGGCCCAAATGATAGGATGACGTCCGCGATTATTGGGTAGTGAAGCGGGATGATATCCCACGACACCTTTTGGAGGTAGCGATAAAAATTCGCTCCCCAATAAACTCGACCAGCCAAAACAATAAACAATGTCAGGATTCACTTTCTTAACCCAGTTGAGAGTTTCAGTGCTATTAACATCGTTACTGTAAAAATAAGGGATGTGGCGAGATTTGCAACAGTCCGATAAATCGACAAAATCAGAATTAAATTTTGATTTCTCTTTTGTGATGACTCCAACAATATTGGCCCCAATTTCAATCAACTTTTCTAAAGAGCTTTGAGAGAATTCAACACAACCAATAAACAGAACTTTCATAATGAAAATTCCACATCATTAAATTCTTTCACAAGAAGATGGTCCAGGTTGATACTTTTTAAAATTTTAATAATTTTCTCTGCAGAATTTCCTGTGCCATAAGGATTAATTATTTTTTTGCATTTCTCCTGGAAATCAGGCGACAACGCTACGCTAATTGTTTTTGCTATCTCACCACTTAAGGGTTGGCATTTTAAAACTGAATCCGCACAAATTCGACCGGCCTGGCGAATACCTATATCGATCGTCGGTTTTTTCAAGGCCGGCGCTTCCACGATTCCGCTGGATGAATTACCGAGTACAGCATCTACCTGCTTCATAACCGAAAGATAGCGACGTTGGCCCAGGCTTGTAAAACATTTCGCCCGCTCTTTGTGTTTCGTGGCAAAAGCTTTGATCGCATCAGTAATTTCGTGTGAGCCGGCATCAGCATTGGGCAACGTAAAAATAATATGAACATCTTTAAATTTTTCTAGCGCTGTGAGAACTTCTCCGATCTGAGTAGTGGGATTTCCCTCGAGTGTCACGGGATGAAAGGTCACTAACAAATTTTTCTCACCAAACTTGAATTCGAGAGAATTCTCAAGTTCTAAGCGGGTCATAAAGGACATTTTATTAATGCTCTCTATGCCCAATGCACCTACATTAAAGATTTTATCAGGTGACTCACCCATTTGTGCCACTCGTTTTTTGTATTTGTCAGTCGAGACAAAATGCAGGTGAGACATCTTAGTAATGGAATGGCGAATAGGTTCATCAATCAAGCCAAAAGTTGATTCTCCACCATGACAATGGGCCAAAGGAAGATTTAAAAGCATACACGTGGAGGCGGCGGCGAATATTTCGAAACGATCACCCAAAACAAGAACCAGATCGGGATGAAGATCAGAAAATGCATCGGCCATGCCGGAAATTGCTAAAGAAGTTGATTTTGCCATCCCAACTTTTGTATTGGAGGAAAGCAACATCTCGACTTTCTTGTTAACTTGAAAACCATCTTGCTCGATTTGATTGACCGTCAACCCATATTCGGGAGAGAGATGCATCCCCGTGGCCAAAATCTGTAATTCCAAGTCAGGTTCATTTTGAATTGCCTTCATCACCCAATAAAGCAATCCATACTCAGCGCGCGTTCCAGTGACGACACAGATTTTCTTCATTAGATCCTCACACTGCTTGGAATATTAACGACTCTATCCGCCAGCCAGGCAATATTGCCCAAAGAACTTCCCAGTTTTGCTTCTTTGAAAGCAGGCAACGTATACAAAGGTTGCCAGATCGGCCGGCACATTATCCCTAGATCATTCAGATAAGTCAGAACCTGATCACGTTCGGACTTGTCTTCCAGAATCAAAGAATTGAGCCAATAATTCGATCGCGCGTCTTTCTTTTCGGTAAAAAAGCAAATTCCAAGATCGCGAAAAAAAGTGGCGTACTTTTCACTCAGCTCTCTTTTGTTTTTCAAAAACAAGGGAAGACACTCCATCTGCGCGAGCCCGACGGCGGCATTTACATTGGGCATCCTATAGTTGTATCCAATTTGATCATGGAAAAATTCCCAACGGTGCGGCACCTTGGCCGTGGTTGAAAGATGTTTGGCCTTTTCATACATTTGTTGATCGTTTGTTAAGACGGCACCCCCACCACCCGTAGTGACTATTTTATTACCATTGAATGAGAGGGTGGCAAGATCACCAAAGGTTCCGGTGTGCTTATTTTTATAAAATGATCCGAGAGATTCGGCGGCATCCTCGATCAGTTTAATCTTGAATTCGCTGCATAGCTTGACCATCTTATCAATCTCACTGACGGGATGCCCGAAAACGTGCACGGGGATACAAGCTTTAATTTTATTTTTAGTACTTTTGTTATAACAAATCCCATTTCTCACTTCGGCATTTTTTTCTAGAAAATCCTTGAGGACCGCATAAGATAATCCAAACGTTTCTTTATCAACGTCCAAGAAAACAATGTTGGCCTTACAATAAGCAATACTATTGGCGGTGGCGACAAAGCTAAGGCCTTGAGTCAAGACTTCATCACCGGCCTCAACGCCAGCGACGAGCAAGGCCAGGTGAAGTGCAAGCGTTCCATTAGCTGTGGCGACAACGTACTTGGCCCCGGTAAATTGCGAGAGGGATTGCTCCAATTTTCCTACAAATTCTCCAACATAAGAAACAAATGTGGAGTCGATACATTGATTTAAATACTCCTTTTCACGGCCAACAAATTTTGGCTCATGCAATCCAATCGGCTGCTTTGTATTAAATGTTGCTCTGATAAATTGTTCTATTGCTTTTAGCTTTTTGTTATCCACTTAAAATCCTTACACCAAAGTATTGGCCTCAAATTCCTTTTTTAACGATGCATAAAAATCCGATCTATTACTTAGATCTGATTCAAAAGCATGTTGCATGACCTTCGCTATCCGTTTCACCCCAAGACCATCATGAAAATGATCAAAACGCTGAATCAAATCACCCGCCAGCCCCAGTAAACTGCTTTCACGATTGGCCATCAAATCTTTAATTGCAGTAATCATAATATCAAAATTATCAAAGATTAACCGATTATACCCTTTTTCATAAATAAAATGGTTCTCTATGCAATTAGGATGGTAATGGATGGCCCGTAGTCCGCGACAATTGGCCTCCCATGCGGCAGAAGAAAGAGCAGAGCCGATCGTAAGATCAGCACTTTTCGAAATAATATTAGGTAAAATATTCTTGGTATAAAATTGCAAACGCCCTTGCGATTCAAGGGCCTCTTGGATCGTACCATCAAGAATATTTTTTAAGTCAGCTCGCTTTTTGCCTTTTATAATCAATCCCATTTTGGGATTGGACAGCACGAACTTTGCTAAACCATTCACGGTCTCAAGCATACTTTCAGGAGTAAAATCAAGATCGCGACCTGTATTTGTGTCGAAGAATGCGATAACAAAATCCACCCCATGTCGCTCAAATTCGTCTCTGATTTTGCGAGAGATCAAATCATTTGTGGCATACTCATTTTTATCCAAGAAACTATGTCCGATGGGAATGCAATATTCATGTTGATTGAGGGCGTTTTGCCAGTATTGAACCGTATCTTCATTCCAGGCAAGAGCAATATGAGAAGGGTGATAACCTATACCGGCATAGATCGGGTAGATTGATCGTTGACGGCAAATAGCAATCCCGTTGAGTGATGCAATTGCAGCGCTTTTTAGCAAAACATCAATACTTCCCTCGTTGGCAATCATTAAAACTTTGATAGCTTTTTTAAAAAATATCTTTTTCCAGAAATTAAAGAGAACAATGTAACCAAAATATTTGGTTACAAGCCAAAGTTCTATGTTCTTTGAAAATATTGGTACGATTGGTCTTAACTTGTTGGGAACAAACACACGCGAAATTTTGGCCATACCACAAATTTTTTTATCATCACTGACAAACGACATGCCTTCGACAAAAAACTTTTTAAAAAGAGCTTCTTCTTTCTCTCCTTGGACCGTCGACATCTCCCCATTAAGAAAGAAGAGACAATACTTTTCAGATGGCAAACTGGCATGTTTATACCAGTTAAACTCCGAGCGCTTGCTGCCTGTCGGCAATCCTTCGTTCAGTTCTACTGCAATTTTGGACGTATTGCTCGATTGCTTCATGCGTATTACAGAAAAGTAAGACAAGCAAAATTCAATTAAGATAAAGAAAGTATTTTTGCAATTTCTCACAAGGCCTGTAAAAAAACTGGGAAGACTGATCACAATCCCTTGTCCGGCAAAGATATCTCGAAGCACGGTCCCGAGGATTGGATCATCCACTTCGATAGGTGTTTGCCAGGAAGGATGCCCCTGATGCTTAAGTTCCAACCTGCGTTCATATTCTCTACAAATGGGAACGAGAGCGATAAAAAGTTCCTTTTTGACCAGAAGATCAGCAAACTTTCCACCAATCTTGCTTTGCAATTTTTGATAAGCACGGCCCTGTTCAAATTTTCCGGCGAGCTGAGACACAAGCTGATAGGCATGTTCCCAAGCCTTTGCTCTTAAATTACATTTGTCTCCTGGGTGTTTGACTGAGAGCGAAATATTTGGCATTGAAGGGGCGATGCCCATTGTAAGAACCCATTTAGTGAATTTGTTAAATCCTATACCAATCTCTTGCCTTGTGTATCATACTTTGAGGATAATTCCCAGTCAGCTGATACTCGGCCTATGACAGGATCATCTATGAAAAATAAAATTTTAGTTCTTGCCACTCATCCCGACGATGAGACACTGGGTTGCGGTGGAACGATTCTAAAACATCTTGAGCGCGGTGATGAGGTTGTTTGGATGATTGCTACCACTGCCCAGGGTCTCGATGGAATTGCTCCTCAAAAATTAAAAGCTCGTGAGCTTGAAATTAAAAAAGTTTCGTCCACATATAAATTCTCAGAAGTGATTCAACTCAATAATCCGGCCACGAAGCTCGACTCAATTGCTGATAGTGACTTGATTGCCCAGATGTCTCACGAATTTAATAGAGTAAAACCAAATACTATTATTTTACCTTTTGCTTTTGATGCTCATTCTGATCATCGCAAACTTTTTCAGTCCGCCTATAGCTGCACAAAGTCATTTCGTTATCCCTTTATAAAAAAAATTCTCATGATGGAAACCTTGAGCGAGACCGAATTTGGCGCCGCTCTCCCAGGACAGGGCTTTTCTCCCAACATATTTATTGATATCTCTAACTATCTTGAAAAAAAAATAGAAATTATGAAAATGTACCAAGGTGAAATGGGCCAGCATCCTTTTCCACGCAGCGAAGAAAATATGCGCGCCCTCGCCACACTTCGAGGCGCCACCGCTGGTGTGAAGTATGCTGAAAGTTTTATGCTCCTGAAGGAAATTGTTTAAATGGAAAATTGGAAAAATATCCTCATCTCTCCCGATACAACGATTCTTGAAACGATGAAAATCATCGACAAATTTGCCACTCAAATTGCTGTCGTCAGAGATGAACAAGGCTGCGCACTCGGAACCATAACCGATGGGGATATTCGGCGAGGACTTTTAAAAGGCGTGCCTACGGGAAATTGCGCCAGTGAAATCATGAATCGAAATTTTTCCTACGCCCAAGAGGGTGCCAGTCGTAGTGAGATTTTGGAAAAGATGCGCGCAAAAAAAATTACCTGTATTCCAATTTTGGATTCAAACAAACGCATTGTTAACTTAATTAGCCTGCGAGACCTTGAAACGACAGGAAGCAAAGAAAATCAAGTTGTCATTTTGGCCGGAGGAATGGGGACAAGGCTCGGCGAACTCACAACCGATTGCCCGAAACCGCTTCTCAAAATTGGAAACTCTCCTATTTTGGAAAATATTATTCAGCATTTTAAGCAGCACGGTTTTTCCAATTTCCAATTTGCCGTTAACTACAAGTCCGAGATGATCGAGGACTATTTCAAAGACGGTTCAAAATGGGGAACACGCATTAATTACATCAAGGAAGAGACACGTTTAGGAACAGCGGGCCCGCTCTCGCTCCTAGACAGAACTAAAATTAAAGATTCCTTTATCGTCATGAATGGAGACCTTTTAACTACAGCGAATTTTACTCAGCTTTTGGAATTTCATAACGAGCATAAACACGCAGCAACAATGTGCGTTAGGCAGTACGATATTAAAATTCCCTATGGTGTAATTAATCTTCAAGGTGGAAAAATTACTCAAATCGAGGAGAAGCCCACTAAAAGCTTTTTTGTAAATGCTGGAATTTATGTCTTTTCGCCTAAAGTACTTGAGTTGATTCCCAAAAATAAATACTACGACATGACCACTTTTTTTCAAGACCTCGTGACCCAAGGTCACTCCACAGGGGTCTTTCCTCTGCATGAATATTGGATCGATATCGGTCAACTCGACGACCTCAACCGTGCCCGAGAAGACATGCAGGGTACTAGTGGGAAATAACGCCCTTCCGTGCTACGATGCCCTCCCACATGGAGAAAATATTTATGAATGATTTTCTAAAAGGTAATTTCAAAGTCAAAAAGTCCGTCGTGGAGAAGACCGAAGAGCAAGAGACAACGGGTTCCGACAAAATTAAAGATCAATTGAAAAAGGCAGCCTTGAATTCCATTGGCGGAAGCATGGTATACGTCGAGAGAACCGACCTTGTTTGGGATGGTGAAGAGGAAACCGAAGAATGAGTGGTAACTCAAAATTTCAAGAAGTCGTTTCTTCCATTACTTCCATTGGAAAAGACTGGCACTCAAGTGACTTAGTCATCAATGCAGAATCGAACAAAGCTTTTAGTACACGATCAATTAAAGAACTAGTCAAGAATTCGGCCCAAAGGGCCATTGTCATCAGCGCAGGCCCAAGTCTCCACAAATTCAATGTACTCACAAGAATTAAGGAGGCCAATTTTAAAGGCCTGATCATTTGCGTCGATGGCTCTTATGTAAAATGCTTAAAGTCAGGACTCATTCCTGATTACGTATTAACCTTAGATCCCCATCCGACACGAATTGTGCGTTGGTTTGGAGATCCGGACTTTGAAGAAAATACCAAGGGCGATGATTATTTTTCAAGGCAAGATTTGGATGTGGAATTTAGAAAAAACACAATCCGTCAAAACGAAGAGAACATTCGATTGGTCAATGAGCATGCACCAAAAACTAAATTAATTATTTGTTCCTCGGCGCCAGAAAACATTGTTGCGAGAACTCGTGAGGCAAAATTTCAATCGTACTGGTGGAACCCTCTCGTCGATGATCCTAAAGACGCCAATAGTCTTACACGAAAACTTTACAGCATTAATAAACTCCCCTGTATGAATACAGGCGGTACAGTGGGAACCGCAGCGTGGGTTTTTGCCAGCTCGATTCTCAATATTC
>JAHFAA010000487.1 GCA_023250775.1 Bdellovibrionales bacterium | reverse complement strand
ATGGCTTTGCCCTCGCCACCCTTGAGACAGACCGCTCAGAAACTCCGCTGCAAATTTATTACAAAATCCAAGATGGCATGGCCTTGGCTGAAGGTGATATTGCGCTTGGAACTAAAGAAGAATTTAAAAATAAGGCCGTGGGTGTGCTTGGCCGAAAGTGGAAAGACAATATTGTTAACTTTAAAGTCCCTGCCAATTTTGAAAAAAAACAACGCATCTACGATGCCATAGATGAGTGGCGTAAATCTCTTGGCGATCTCATTCAATTTGTGGAAGTGGACAATGCCGCCAATTACATCGAATTCCAAAAGGCCGATGGCTGCTGGTCCTATGTCGGGATGACGGGCAGCCGACAAATTATTGGCCTGGCCAAAGATTGTGATACAGGCGCTGTAACTCACGAAATTGGCCACGCCTTGGGCCTCTGGCATGAACAATCACGCCACGACCGCGACAAATTTGTTGATGTAAAGTGGTGTAACATTGATGAAAAAAATCGCCACAACTTTATGATCGTCGGCAACGACTCTGTGGATTTTGGGGCCTATGATTACAAGTCCATCATGCATTATGCACGAGGGGCCTTCAGCACCAATCATTACGTAACCCTGCAGTCTAAAACTGATCAGGAAGTGCCTTTCACCAGCACCAAACACCCCTCTCAGATCGATATTCTGGCCATTCGCTGCCTGCATTCTGACCAATCGGCATGTGCTCTCCTCAAAGATAAGGCCCCCGAAACCCCAAATGAGAGCGTTTCTCGCTAAAACTACCTACTTTTTTTCACACCCCTATTTCCATCATGACTGGCCTTTTGGTAAACCATTCTGGCGGGATCTATTGCCTTTTTTGAAGGACGTATTATGAAAATGCTTAAGCTTTGTTTTTTCGCTCTAGCGACGCTTTGTACGCTGTCATTTACCGCCTCGGCTACCCAATCCATCCAACATCCGCTTGATCAAATTGAAATCCCTCTCCTTGTAAACAAGAACATCCTTGCACGCCATGACTCAAAAGTGATTCTTCTTCGTTGTGCCACCAATATTGATGATACCAATCCACAACAGGTAACTTTGAGCAAGTGCCCGGTTTATCAAGTCGTGCAACAACTCACCGGAAAAGGTGGAGTAAAATCAGAAACGATTTTGGGGAAGTTCGCAAAAATTTATTTTCCCGATTTTCTGGCCCATCTGGGTGCCTCCTATGATCCCTCTTATAAAGTCGGGCCACTGGTGATCGCCACAATGTATGGTTTCGTGGGCGGTGGATTTCATGGTGGACTTGCAGGCGCCATTGCCGGAGGCGTTGCCGGTCTGATCGTTGACCTGGCCAAGCTGCCAATTGCGCTGCTCTACACCCTAGGTTCCTATTCCCATCGAAAAATTCAACTCCAGCGCCTTTTTGTACGCTTAAACAACTTACAATTCGACAGACCATACCGTCCCACCCGGATTGTTTCTCGTAAGCAGTATATGCAAATGGTGAATGCCTTAATTGAATATCTGGATCAGTTTCATCTCACTGGCGACGTCTCAGCTGACGTCTAGTTTGAATCTGCTGCAAACCACCGAGCATGGATCACATGAGCGCCCGAGGCGTTGGCCGCTGCAAGCCCGGTAGCAGAATCTTCTAAAATGACAGTCTCATGCACCGATAGGCTGAGTTTTTCCATGGCCATCAGATAAGGCATGGGATCTGGCTTCGAGCGTGCACAGTCATCACGAGAAAGAACAATTTGAAAAAAAGAATTCAGCTGCGCCTGCTTCAAATAAGCATGAACAGTTTCACCTTCACTGGCAGAGACCAATCCCACTTTGAGTGAACGCTTGGAAATTTGCTCGAGTAATAATGCCATGGATGGATCGAGCAACTCTTTGGGTTTTTTCTGAAGGAGATGTTCAAAAAGAAACGCCTTTTTTAGATCAAGAAATTTCTGGATTGTAATTTGTCCTTTCAACCATTGATGTCTGACAATGTCTTCATAGACTTTGGGGTCTGACTGGCCGATGTATTTATGTTTGATTTCGTCTGGCGACAATTTCAAGATGTCACCCTGACACATGATTTTAAAAGTGCAGTGAAGAGCGACCGCATGTTGGCCCTCAGAATCAAAGAGTGTTCCGTCCATATCGAACAACAACGCCCGAACGCCGGGGCAGTAGGTAAAAATTTGCTCGAGTGTTGGAATTTTATCTAGCTTCATTCTTTTTGCCATTCTTCCACGCAGATTATAACATCTATTCGCCGGGAGGCCAATATGGAACTCACTTTGATCTGGGCAACAAAAATTTTTCTTGCCTTTCTTTTCCTACGCACCCTTGTCCAGGCCTATTTAGATTTGCGCAACCAACGCTATATTTGGGACCACAGGAAGCAGGTTCCCTCTCCTTTTGACCGTCCAGGTGGGGTGAGCTTGGAGGATCACGAAAAGGCCGTGACCTATTCCCTGGCAAAAATTAAGGCAGGAAAAGTTATTCGAACGGTTAATTTGCTGGTGCTTCTGGCATGGACACTGGGAGGCGGATTAGAGTTTATCACTCATGTTGCGACACAATTCGTCAGCCTCTTTTTGTCGGCATCATCGCCAATCACAGAAGGATTGTGTTTATTTATCCTCTATTCTTCTATCGGACTCATTTTAAATCTTCCGGAGTCCCTCTACTTTACTTTTGTCCTTGAAGAGAAATTTGGATTTAATCGCACCACTAAAAAAACTTTTGTACTGGATATCTTCAAAGGCATTGCTCTAAGCGCTGTCCTTGGGTTGCCCTTTGCCGCACTTCTGCTGTGGATCATGTCGACCTTCACTGATAGCTGGTGGTGGATTGGTTTTGTGGTCACAACCCTCTTTCAAATTATCCTCATGTGGGCCTATCCCACATGGATTGCCCCGCTCTTTAACAAATTCTCACCACTTCCCGAAGGTGAAACAAAAACGCAAATTGAAGATTTGCTAAATAGCACCGGACTGACATTCAAAGGACTCTATGTGATGGACGCTTCCACCAGAACCGCCCATGGCAACGCCTACTTCAC